>WGGB01000193.1 GCA_015491935.1 Alteromonadaceae bacterium | reverse complement strand
CACTATAACCGTGGTAAAAATGAATCGTAAATAATAGGGATTTTTACTATGAAAAAAATTTTTTCCTTTTTTCTTTTTATTTTTTTTCTCACCTTTATTATTAAACGAGAGCTTATTTATCCAAATAAAGATAAATTAGTACACCAAGAATCGAAATCAAATACAAAGGGTCAAATAAACCCTATTATTATAAATAAAAAAGAGGCTATAACTTTAAATAAAGAAACAAAAACAAATAAAAAGGATAAAAAGACATCAGGCTCTAGCACAATGACGACTGAGGTAAATCAACCAGCACCTCCAGAATTCATTAAAAATATGACAGGATTATTTAAAAGCGCTAAAGAAAAAAATTGGGATAAATTTAATAATTATGTTAGATACCTAGAAGGGGAAGATCAGGCATCTTTAAATTTATCATTGTATCAAGCAATCATCAATAATGCTCCAATAAAAATAATTGAAAATTTGCTCAATAGAGGGGCTACTTTTTCCAAAGAAATAATAGGAATATTAGCTTTGCAAAACAATTTAGCATTAATAAAGAGATTAATTCCTCTTGGTCTAGATATTTACACTGTCGATTCAAATGGACAAAGTGCTATCTACTATACTTTAGTGACATTTCAATCAAAGAAAACATTTGACTACCTCATAAATAAAAATATAAGTATGAAACCAGACAAAAAAGGCTTAACACCTCTAGATAAGGCTTTGAAATACGCGATTAAAACGTCTAAAGCAATTTATTATATTGATAAACTTATAACCTATGGCGCTCGTATAAATACTCACCATAAAAATTTATTACAAGTAATAAAATCAAATAATATAGAAACTTATTTAAAAATAATTTACTTACACCCTGAACTAATTGATTAAAATTTTTAACCTTTCCAAGAAATAGCTGATATGTTCAAAAATACAACAATAATTAACAAACTAAATGAATGGAAAAATAGACAATAGATAAATAATCTTATCTAAACATTCTATTTAAAACCGAGTAATATAATTACTCGGTTTTTTGTTTTATTTAGCCACATAAAATTCTAAAATGGAAAAATGTACCGCTATATGCTACTTTGCGCGCCATTACAGCTATGCTTATTGGTGGTAGGAATATAAAATGAGTAAGAGTCAAACTCAATCAAACTCAACCCGATTAGATAAATGGTTATGGGCGGCGCGTTTTTATAAAACCCGCGCTATAGCTAAACAGATGATTGATGGCGGTAAGGTTTTTTATAATGGCCAACGCCCTAAATCAGGCAAAAATGTGCTGATAGGTGATACCATTAAAATTCGCCAAGGGTTTGAAGAAAAAGAAGTTACCGTTATTGCTCTAGCAGATAAACGCCGAGATGCTACTTTTGCGCAAACTTTATATCAAGAAACCAGCACAAGTATCGCAACCCGAGAAAAAAATGCGTTAGCGCGTAAGCAAGGTATATTACTCAGCCCAGCTAGTGATAAAAAGCCAGACAAAAAACAACGCCGATTAATTTTACAATTTAAAGACAGAATTTAACCCTATGAGTACTTCACAAAATATCACACAAGATAATTCATCACCGATTGCAACGGATCAATTACATCGTTATTTATTTGCTAATAAATATGCTCGTGGTGAATTAGTACAATTAAAACAGTGCTATCAAGCTGTGCTAGCCAATCATAATTACCCGCAAGGCGTTAAACAGTTGCTAGGTGAGTTATTAGTTGCCAGTAGTTTATTAACCGCCACCTTAAAATTTTCAGGCGAAATTTCAATACAATTACAAGGTGATGGTCCCGTCGGCTATATGGTAGTTAATAGCACTATGCTTAGTGACGATAACAATGCGGGCAACAATCACCAGCAAGTGCGTGCTATTGCAAAATTAAAAAATACGACCAATGTCGTAGGTTTAAATGAATTAATTGGTCAAGGTAATATGGTGATCACTATTCGCCCGACTAAAGGTGAAGCTTACCAAGGCATTGTTGCTTTAGATAAACCCACATTAGCCGAATGTTTAAGCCATTATTTTGCAGTTTCGGAGCAAATTCCGACCCAAATTTGTTTATTTACCGATATAGAGCAAGAATTAGCCGCGGGTTGTTTATTACAACTTTTACCCGATGGTGATGATAAAGAACAACAATTAGCCGACTTTGAACACTTATCACAGCTAACTAACACCATTAAACGCGATGAAATATTTAGCTTGTCGGCTAATGAGTTATTGTACCGTTTATATCACCAAGAAGAAGTACAACTTTATCAACCGCAAACCATCAACTACAAATGTGGCTGTAGTAAGGAAAAATGCCTAACTGCTATTTCACAACTTGACGTTGCCGAAATAAAGCCTATTTTAGCTGAACAAGGTAAAATATCGATGACTTGTGAGTATTGTAAAACAACGTACGATTTTGATGAGCAGAAATTAGCTGGATTAATAGCAAAGCACTAAAGTAATACCAATAACTCAATCAACTTTTTAAAATTTAGCAATAAAGTCATTCCTACGACCTTACTATGGCTTTGTTGCTAACACAAAAATGCTTTTATACATTAAAAGATAACAATTACACAAATAATCATACTACCCCAGTATAATACTAACCTTTTTTAACTTCATTCGAAAACTGCATAGTTAACTTTACAATTATCAAAAATAAAAAAACAAATAACACGCTATTTATTTACATTAATTTTACTGTTATGGTAAAACATACGGCACTGTAAAATAAACAGTGTTGTATAAAGTTAAATTTCATACAAACAACCATTATAATAATAGAACCTTATTCATATAATCATTAAGGTTTCGGAAACAGCTTATATATTAAATATATAAGTTTGGAGGAGATAACTCGTGAAAAATAAAGTGGCTATAGCCATTTCAACGGCACTAATGTCAGTTGTTACATTGCACGTTTCTGCAGATATGGGAGGCGCAATATATTCAGCCGACTCCCTAAAAGCAGTAAAGGCAACATCAATCAATAAAGGGCAAGCTTTTAATCGCCATAACAGCAAAAAATTTGTTATGGAAAAAGACTTAGGTAATGAACAATACACCTATATTGTTCGTTTAAAAAATCAGTCTATAGCGACCTACAATGGTAATATCAAAGGGTTGGCTGCAACTAATCCTCAAATTGCTAAAAAAGCATTATTTAATTCTTTAGCTCACAGCAATAAATCATCAAAGCAAATTCGTAAAGAATTACGTTTAAATCTAAAATCTGCTGAAGCAATTGCTTATAGTAATTTTTTAGACGGTAAACACAAAGCATTCTTATCAAAAGCTAGCGCTAAATTAGGTAAAAAATTAAATGTTATCTATCAATATAAGAATGCTTTCAATGGTATGGCGGTTAAATTAACGCAAGCAGAAGCGGCCAACTTATCAAAGTCGGCTGATGTTGCTTATATTTCTCGTGAACAGATGAATCAGATAAATACGGATTATAGTCCAATTCTTATTGGTGCAACCAAAGCTTGGGTTGGCGAAGGTCAAAGTGCAACCAATATGGGTGAAGGAACTATAGTTGGTATTATTGATACAGGTATCAATTCTGGCCACCCTTCTTTTGCCGATGTAGGCGCAGATGGTTATGATCACACCAATCCATGGGGTGCTGGTAACTACGTGGGTGATTGTGCTGGTGACTATGCTGACAAATGTAATGATAAATTAATTGGTATTCATCATTATGCAGTTATTACTGATAATTATTCTGACACCGCTGTGTTTGGTGATACTCCACCACCTGCTACTGGTGAAGATTACAATGGTCATGGCTCACATACCGCAAGTACTGCAGGTGGTAATATCCTTAAAAATGTACCTATGGTTAGTCCAGAACCAGGTAAAGAAGAAGGCAAAGGTATAGACACTACTGGTTTTGAATTTGCTCAAATATCAGGGATTGCTCCTCATGCTAATATCATTGCTTATCAAGTTTGTTTACCTGGCGATAGTGGTGATACTTTTAGCGGCTGCCCCAGCTCAGCAACGCTTGCTGCATTAGACGATGCTATTGCCGAAGGTGTAGATGTACTTAACTATTCTATTGGTGGTTCAAATCCAGATCATAATCCATGGGAAGACCCATCTGAAGTTGCATTTTTAGCAGCCCAAGAAGCTGGTATTTTTGTGGCAACTTCAGCTGGAAACTCAGGTCCTGATGCTAGCACTACAACTAAAGATGCCCCTTGGTACACCGCAGTTGGTGCTTCAACACAGGGCCGTGAAGTCGTCTTTGAAAAAGAGATTGGTTCTTTTACTGGCGGCGATTCAACATTAGCCAATATTCCAGGAAATAGCGCTTCAGGCGCAATTACAGCTCCTATCGTTTGGGCTGGAGATTTTACTAACCCAAATGATCCCGATGGTGATCCTGCACAATGTTTAAAACCGTTTCCTGCTGATACATTTAACGGTCAAATTGTAGTTTGTGACCGTGGTGCTATTGCTCGTATACAAAAAGCAATTAACGTACAAGAAGGTGGCGCTGGTGGTTATGTACTTGCTAATATTCAAGGTGGTGCAAACAGTATTGCTAATGATGTTTACGTAATTCCAGGTATTCATATTGATGCAGATCATGGTGATGCTTTACGCGCATGGTTAGCAAGTGGGCAAGATCACGCTGCAACAATTACCGCTTCATCAGGTCAAATAAAACTTGGTCAAGCAGACGATATGGCTGGGTTCTCATCTCGCGGTCCTAATTTTGCTGTTCCAGATGTTATGACTCCTTCAGTTACTGCTCCTGGTGTTTCAATTTATGCTGCTTATGCGGATCAAAATTTTGGGCACGATGTTACAGGTCCTGCTCCAGCTGATTATGCCTTTTTACAAGGTACATCAATGGCTTCACCTCATGTAGCTGGTGCTGGTGCCGTATTAAAATCATCACATCCTACTTGGACACCTGATAATATTCGTTCTGCTTTAATGTTAACCGCTACTACAGACGTTCGTAAAGAAGATGGCACAACTCCTGCCGATGCTTTCGATATGGGTGCTGGTCGTATTCGCGTTGATTTAGCTGATAAAACAGGTTTAGTGATGAATGAAACTGCAGCTAACTATACTGCTGCTAATCCTGCAATAAATGGTTCGCCACGTGACTTAAATATCCCTTCAGTTTCTGATGCTAACTGTGTTGGTTTATGTAGTTGGAAACGTACCGTAACAGCTACTGAGGCAGGTAGTTGGACAGTTTCAGGTACGAGTATTTCTGACGGATTAGTTATTGATGTTACCCCTGCTTCTTTTGATTTGGCTGCGGGTGAATCACAAGAAATTACGATTAATGTTGATGCTATTGCAGCTAAAAGTGACGTTTGGTCTTTTGGTGAAGTAGTGATGACTTCTCCAAGTTTTCCAACAGCAAAAATTCCAGTATCGGTAAAAGCGTCTAACGGTAATATACCAGATCTTTTCTCTATCAATGCGGTTCGTAATGTTGATAGTTATACGTTTAAAGATATGATGGCGATTGAAATTTCTAATTTCACTGCTCGTTCATATGGTTTAACCAAAGCGACTCAAACTATGGCTACTTTGGCACAAGATAGTAATAATGCTAGCGCTTATGATGATGTAACAGATGGCGTTAATGTTACTCTTGTAACTGTACCTGCTGATGCGAAGCGTTTTGTTGCTGAAATACTTCGTTCTGAGTCTCCTGATTTAGACTTACGTGTTGGTATCGATGCTAATGGCGACGGTATTCCACAAAAAGATGAACAAATTGCCATCAGCGCGACGGCTACTGCTTTAGAAAAAATAGCGATTAATTTACCTGAAGCTGGTACTTACTGGGTTATGGTACAAAACTGGAGTGCTTCTGCCGAAGGTGCTGTAGACGCTTATACCTTAGCAACGGCTGTTGTTGATGGTGAACTTAATGATAATTTAAGTATTACCGCTGATAGCACAATTCCAGCGTTAACTCCTTTTGAATTAAGTGTTAACTGGAACATAGATGCTAAAGCAGGTGACGTTTTCTACGGTGCTGTTGATTTAGGTACTAGTACTGAAACAGCAGGAAACTTGGGGTTAGTTGCGGTTGACTTATATCGCCAAGCAGATGATGTATCAATAAGTAACGATATTACTGAACGTCTATATGTCGGTGATAAAGTGAATTATGCAGTAACTGTTAATGCTAATTTTATGCCTAATGATCGCACCTATACTATAGTTGCTACAATTCCAACAGGAATGGAATTAGATACAGCCTCAGTAACAGGAAAAGCAAGCATAGAGGGTAACAAAATCACTTGGGTTGTAGAACGTCCATCATTACTTGGTGCTTCACCAAGTTATGATATGGTAACTAACGAACAAGATGCAAGTTGTGCCTTACCTGACTTTGGTCAAGGTGGTGGTTATATTGATTTAGCTAACTTTGGCATTTTACCTGGTACCCTCAATGGTGATGCACAAACAGCGGCTTATAACCTTCCTGCCAGTTACATGGGTACATTGTATAAGAGTTTAAATATAACCGATGATGGCTTTATTTATTTTACAGGAACTCAGGGTAAGACTCCTTGGGAAAATCAATTGTTACCTGATCCTGTAGAAGCCAACAACTTAGTTGCCCCATTATGGCTTGATATGCAAATAGATCGTAGTGATACTTCTGGTGTTAGTGTTGCATCTGCAGGCCCTGATTGGACCATTGTTGAGTTTGATAAAATGAAACCTTGGTTAGGTTTTGCTGATAATGCAGCCTCTGTTGGTTTAAGTGCACCAGTAGGCGATATTGCTGACTTTGAAGTAGTATTTAGCAATGCTACAGGTAACTTTATGTTTGCCTACGACAATATTGTTCATGATTGGGGTGACAGATTAGGTGTCACTGTAGGTTATGAAGATGCAGCAGGAAAAACTGGTCGTTCTGATATTTATGCCAAATCTATTTGGGGCGGTGCTGATGGCTCTATTAGTTCAGTGTCTAGCATTAGATCTGGTTTAATTATGTGTTACACCTTAGTACCAGTACCTGATGATGCCTTAGTATTTACCTTTTCAACAAGAGTTGATAAAAATTACAAAGGCGGAAACTTAGCTGTAACCTTAAGTAATAGCACGAATGATCCTGCAACAGTTGAAGTTATCAGTTCTTCTAATGTTGAAGTAGAAGGTGCTCCAGTAGCCGCTATTTTAGCGCCATCAGTTGCATTAGAAGGTACTAATATCACTATAGACGGTTCTGTATCAACAGATCCTAATGGTGATACACTAACCTACACATGGGTACAACTAGGTGGCTCTCCTGTTAAATTTAATGATACTGCTGCGACTATTACTTTTGAAGCACCAGAAGTAAGTAAAGAAAATGAAGTCATTTCATTTTACCTTACCGTAAGTGATGATAAAGGCAATACAAGTACAGCCGTTACTTCTATTGACATTTTAAATCAAAAATCAGGTGGTTCTTTTGGTTGGTTGATATTATTAGCTTCACCGTTATTATGGTTACGTCGTCGCGTAGCTAAATAATATGAAGTTTAACTGATAAATTAAAAAAGGCGCATTATGCGCCTTTTTTTATGCCCTATTTTTATAAAAAATAGCAGTTTTACTCTAATATTATATTAATTTTGTAAGTTAAAGTGAAAGCTTTCATAAACTCAAAAATATCGCTTGGGTTTTAACCAATATTTACGTTAAAATTACATTCTCTGAATTTAGGATACTCATTTTACTTTCACACTTAGGAGTGTAACTACCATGGCCGCTTTGGAAAACTCAATCGACTTATCTTTATATAACATTAACAATGTTGAAGAGATTGTGTACAACCCATCTTACGAATTACTTTTTGCAGAAGAAACCAAAGCCGGTCTCGAAGGGTATGATAAAGGCTATTTAACTGAACTCGGAGCGGTTTCAGTTGATACTGGAATTTTTACTGGTCGATCACCTAAAGATAAATATATTGTTCGTGATGATACTTCACGCGATACCGTTTGGTGGTCAGATCAAGGTAAAAACGATAACCACCCGATGACTCCTGAAACTTGGGCTTATCTAAAGGGGCTAGTAGGTAAGCAATTATCTAGCAAGCGTTTATTTGTTGTTGATAGCTTTTGTGGTGCCAATGAAGACACTCGCTTGAAAGTGCGTTTTGTCACTGAAGTAGCATGGCAAGCACATTTTGTTAAAAATATGTTTATTCGTCCAACAGAAGCTGAATTAGAAAATTTTGAACCTGACTTTGTCGTATTAAATGGGGCAAAAACCGTTAATGATAAATGGCAAGAGCAAGGTTTGAACTCAGAAAACTTTGTTGCGTTTAACTTAACTGAAAAAATTCAACTGATTGGCGGCACATGGTATGGCGGTGAAATGAAAAAAGGTTTGTTCTCAATGATGAACTATTACCTACCGTTACAAGGCATTGCCTCAATGCACTGTAGTGCCAATGTAGGCGCTGACGGTGATACCGCTATTTTCTTTGGTTTATCGGGTACTGGTAAAACAACGCTTTCTACCGATCCTAAACGTCAATTAATTGGTGATGACGAGCATGGTTGGGATGATAATGGCGTATTTAATTTTGAAGGTGGTTGTTATGCTAAAACCATTGATTTAAGTAAAGAAAATGAACCAGATATCTATAATGCTATTCGTCGTGATGCTTTATTAGAAAATGTCACCGTACATGAAGATGGCACTATAGATTTTTCAGATAAATCAAAAACTGAAAATACCCGTGTTTCTTACCCTATTTATCATATTGATAATATTGTTAAGCCTGTATCTCGTGCTGGTCATGCAAAAAAAGTGATCTTTTTAACCGCCGATGCTTTTGGTGTATTACCACCAGTTTCTAAATTAGCACCAGCGCAAACTCAGTATTATTTTTTGTCGGGCTTTACCGCTAAATTAGCGGGTACTGAACGTGGTATTACAGAACCTACACCGACTTTTTCAAGTTGTTTTGGGGCAGCATTTTTAAGTTTGCATCCAACCCAATATGCTGACGTGTTGCAAAAACGTATGCAGGCATCAAATGCTGAAGCATATTTGGTTAATACAGGTTGGAATGGTACGGGCAAACGTATTTCAATTAAAGCAACGCGTGCTATTATTGATGCGATTTTAGATGGCTCTATTGATAATGCTGATACCAGTATCATTCCCATGTTCAATTTAGAAGTACCAAATACCTTAGCAGGTGTTGAAGAGGATATTTTAGACCCTCGTAATACTTATGATGAGGCTCAGGAATGGGAAACTAAAGCCATTGATTTAGCCAAGCGTTTTGTTAATAATTTTGATAAATTTACCGACACTGATAATGGTAAAGCATTAGTTGCGGCAGGCCCTCAGCTTTAATTTGAGCGGGGTTAATTCCCCGCCGCTTGCGGCGTTTATAGGTTAGGCGTTAGCCTATCAAGTTGACGGCATAAATACCGATCTACATTTACATCATAATATACCCCTCTTCGCTAAGCGAATTTGAGCCTGAGCGAAAAGCCTTGGCGCGGGGTCGTTAATTTTGCTCTAAAGTTAAAAATCAAAAAAATCGCATTTTTTTGTTTGTGAGGATAAATTATTTTATCCTTATTATTTTAATGTAGTTATTAGTTTTAGTTGTTTGTCTGTTAACTCACCTAATTTTTCTACGAGTCATGGAAATAATGATGCTTGGGTGGTAAGCTAAGTATGTGCTCATTTATTGACCCTGTGGGATTATTTTTAGGCTTTCCATTTTATCATTTATAAGTAAGTTTTTCTTTTTTTACTCTTGTGGCTAGGGATATTTCTCAAACTTATTAGTTTGCAAGAGGCTTTATAGGAAATTATTATGCAAACTCAACACCCTCATCATATTGTGATCATTGGAGGCGGTGCTGGTGGTCTTGAACTTGCCACATCGCTAGGGAAAAAGCTAGGGAAAAAGAAACTGGCCAGAATCACCCTAATCGATCAGTCTCTCGTGCATATTTGGAAGCCTTTGCTTCATGAAGTGGCGTCAGGTTCATTGGACTCAGGTGTAAATGAAATAAATTACCGCGCTCATGCCAGACTCCACCATTTTGAATTTCAATTGGGCACTATGTATGGTCTGAATCGTCAGGACAAGCAGGTTATTATCGCACCAATATACGATGAAAACGGTGAAGTTGTAGTAGCCGAACGCGCGATTCATTACAACAGTCTGGTGATCGCAGTGGGGAGTACAGCCAATGATTTTGGCACTGATGGCGCAGCAGACAACTGTACCTTTCTCGATAGTCTAAGTCAGGCTCAACGATTCCATCATCATCTTCTTAATTCTTTTCTTCAATCTGAATTTGATACCGAACATGAAACTCCCACTCTTGAAATCGCCATCATTGGTGCAGGGGCAACTGGCGTAGAGTTGGCGGCTGAATTACACTTGGCCTCTCAGGAACTGCCAGTGTATGGCTTAAGACGATTGAAAGAGCGAAATGTGCATATTTGTTTGATTGAAGCGGCAGATCGTATTTTACCCGCACTACCCGAGCGTTTATCCAAGGCTGCGGCCAGTGAATTGGAACAGTTAAATATCAATGTTATGACCAAGCAGTTTGTGAGTCGTATTACCGATAAAACTATTGAATTTTCCAATGGCGACCAGATAAATGCTCAAATTAAAGTATGGGCTGCAGGCATTAAAGCGCCCGCTTTTCTGACAAACCTGAACGGACTTGAAACTAATCGCATTAATCAACTTGTTGTACATCAAAATTTGCAAACGACGTTGGATGAAAATATTTTTGCTTTTGGCGATTGTGCATGCTGCCCTCAGCCAAATTCAGAACGCCCTGTGCCTCCACGTGCTCAGGCCGCTCATCAACAAGCAAGTACGTTAACCAAGAGTCTTGAACGACGACTTCAGGGGAAAGCGACCATCCCTTATGTATATCGAGACTACGGTTCTTTAATTTCTTTCAGTCGTTACACGGCTGTAGGCAATTTAAAGGGGAAAAACATGATGGTGGAAGGACCTATTGCCCGTCTGTTTTATGTTTCCTTGTATCGTATGCATCAAATTGCATTACACGGTTTTTTACGCACCTCATTGATATGGCTTAATGATAAAATTAACAAGGCATTGCAGCCTCGATTAAAGTTACATTAATCTATTATCAAAAATAAAAGCCCAACAGAGATATGGGCCTTTTGGTATGTTGGATTTTTTATGTAATAAAGAAATTCATAAAGGTTAATTAAACGGAGCAGCCAGAGAAATTATTGGTTACATAAACGATTGCACTTAATACTTGAAGTCACGTAAAGATAAAATATTATACCAAGTTGATATTACTGCATAGGCAAAATAACACGCGCCCGCAAACCACCTTCAGGCCTATTACTTAACACCACTTGACCGCCATGCATATCAACTATCTTTTTAATAATTGCCAAGCCTAAACCACTACCTTCTCCACCACGTGCAATATCGCCTTGGGTAAAAGGTTGAAATAAACGTTCCATTTCTTCTTCATCGATACCGACACCCTGATCAAGTACAGAAAAACAAACCATTTTACGTTGATGATCCACATTTAATATCACTTCAATATCTTTATCGCTATAACGCAACGCATTTTGTAATAGATTAGCCAAAACTCGTTTCATGCCAACTTCATATAAAGGAATTAACGGACAGGGTGTCGGATTAAAAATAATATTACGCCCTATACGTTGCTCAGTATGAACAACTTCAGTAATAAGTGTATTTACATCAATTAATTCAGACTTATCTTTACTGTCATTTCGAATATAATCAATAAATTGATCAATAATCGCATTCATATCATCTATATCGGTTTCAATGCCTGCTTTAAGATAATCTTCATCGGCTGACATCATTTCAGCCGCAAGGCGAATGCGTGTTAATGGTGTGCGTAAATCATGAGAAATACCTGCCATTAATAAGTTTCTATCATCTTCTAATTGCTTAATACCTTTAGACATATGATTAAACGCTTGTGTTACCGAAACAATCTCACTCGTACCTTCTTCTTTAAGCGGTTCTGGAAACTTTCCTCGCCCTACTTCTTCAGCAGCAAGCTGCAATGCTTTTAATGGCCTATTAATTTGTCGAACAAACAGCCAACCGCCAGCAACACTTAAACTACCAATGATCATTAAAAAGAAAATTAACGGTGAAAAGTTAGCATCGTCTAAGCCCGTTAATGGGATCATTACCCACAAATTAGGCGCTTGTGGTGGACGGATCCAAAATAAATATTCATCACTTTGTGATATTCTTACTTCTGCTTCACCTCCAAGTAATTCAGACATTTGCTGAGAACGAAAAGGATAATAAACCGCATCCGCTAACCCTAGTTTTAGCGCATCACGTTCTCGATAAACCCCAATACCCGTTTGCTGGTGAAATTCACGCGCCATAACAGGGCTTAATTTAGCATCGTCTATATCTATAAAGACTACACGCACCTGTTTTGCTAATAATTCATTTACCTGTTGTTGGCTGGGTTCAATAATGTATAGAATAAAGGATACATAAGAAACAACCTGATTAATTAATAACAAAAAACCAATTAATAAAACAGTTTGCCCAAAAGCACTGCGCGGTAATACTTTCATTAAATACTACCCAATTTTATTTTTGTTAATAAACACTTACGTATTTTGCCCGTCAGGAATAAAAACATAACCTAAACCCCATACTGTTTGAATATAGCGAGGGTTGGTCGCATCAACTTCTAACATACGGCGTAAACGTGACACTTGCACATCAATACTGCGTTCAAGTGCTGAATAATCACGACCACGCGCTAAATTCATCAGCTTATCGCGTGATAAAGGCTCACGCGGATGGGTAACTAAAGATTTTAATACCGCAAATTCACCACTGGTTAAAGGCATACTTTTATCACCTTTTTTCATTTCTCGAGTAGCTAAATTTAACTCAAAGTCACCGAAAGTAATAATATTTTCTTCCATTGATGGCGCACCAGGGGCTTCTTGTACTCGTCGGCGCAATACGGCTTTAATGCGAGCCAATAGCTCACGAGGATTAAAAGGCTTAGGCATATAATCATCAGCACCTAATTCTAAACCGATAATACGATCAACTTCATCACCTTTAGCCGTTAACATTACAATAGGAATGTCATTTTCTTTTTGTCGTAAACGACGGCAAATAGATAAGCCATCTTCACCCGGCAACATTAAGTCTAATACCAGCATATGAAAATTTTCACGTTCTAATAAACGATCCATTTGCTCAGAGTTAGCGGCACTACGTACGACAAAACCTTGTTCAACTAAATAACGTTCTAGTAACGAACGTAATCGCATATCATCATCAACCACTAAAATTTTTTGTGTTTCTTGAATCATTACGCACCCTTAATTATTTTTTCCGCATCACTGTTGTTAGACAAATTGATTAACACCTTTCTCATAGCCTCACTATAAGCCAAAAGTGCTGATAAATAAAAATAAACTCCTACACCAAAGCCGCTGTTTTGTTACAAATTATGATTTTTTAGTGCCGCTAAAAAATAAATTTTAATTCAATGCAACTTTTTTACGCATAGCAACGTATTGGTAAAAGACAGCCTAATAACAGTCACCACTAATTAAAAATGTAGGAAATAAAATGAAACCAATCACATTACACCATAACAACCTAAAGCTCGCATTATTCGCTAGCATTAATTTAACCCTATTAAGTGCTTGCGGCGGTGCTTCTTCAACCGAAAACACGGTACTAACGCCACCACCAGCACCAAGTTTTCCGACACAAGTCGCCACACCAGCCATTACCGTGGTGAATGACAATGGCTCTTTAGTGTTAGCCGAATCAGGCTTATCTTTATACACTTTTGATAATGATAGTTTAAATAATTCTACTTGTGATGGAACCCCAGAAGATACAGCAACTTGTGCTGGAAAATGGCCACCATTGTTAGCTGCTGATGGTGCCGTTGCTAATGCAACAATGACTATAATTACCCGTGGTAATGGTGATAAACAATGGGCTTTAAAAGGACAACCGCTTTATCAGTGGCATTTAGACGTAGCACAAGGTGATATTGGTGGTGATAATATAAATAACGTATGGCATTTAGCTCGTCCTATGCCATTAATAACCGCAAGTATTAATAACTTAAATACTTATGTAGGTAATAAAACCATCGCGTCGGTGACTTCTAGTGCCGAGGTATTAACGTCATTTCGAGCCAACAAAGATGGTTTTACACTTTATACATTTGATAAAGACAGTATTAATTCTTCAAACTGTAGTGGCAATTGTATTAATATTTGGCCACCTCTATTAGCAGATGCTGGCGCTAGAGCAGAAGCGCCATTAAGTTTAGTTGATGTTGCCGATGGTAATAAACAATGGGCATATAAAGGCAAACCTTTATACTTTTTTGTTAATGATAATGCCGCTGGCGACACTAATGGTAATGAAGTAAAAAACATTTGGCATACCGCCACACAAGAACCCGCGATTTTGCGCACCACCGAAAATAACGGGCGATTTTTATCGGCAACAGGACAAGTTGATGTTTTATTGTCAAATAACGGTAGTATCACCGACTTTAGTGTCACCTCAATGGATAAAGACGGTTTTGCTCTTTATACCTTTGATAACGACAGTGAGGCAACCTCAAATTGTGAAGGTCAATGTTTAGAAATATGGCCCGCATTTTTACCTAGCACCACTGATGAAGCTATCGGCAACTTCACTAAATTTGCACGAAACGATGGTACGATGCAATGGGCTTATCAAGGAAAACCCTTATATTTCTTTAAAAATGATTTAGCCCGTGGCGATATTAATGGTGATGGGGTTAACGGTATCTGGCACTTAGTATTACCACCAGCACCTAGTGTAACAACACAATTAATACAAGAAACTAACGATTTAGGTGCAAGCATTACGGTTAATGGCGAGGTTCATGTCATGCTACGTGATACTAATAGTGCTGATTTTATTGACACTATTATTGATAAAACCAATTTTGCGCTATATACCTTTGACAACGATAGTGCAGGCGTGAGTAATTGTATGGATGCTTGTTTAGATGCTTGGCCGCCATTATTGGCCGATACCAATGATGTTGCCTCAGCTCCATATTCAATAATCACTCGTTCAAATGGCATGATGCAATGGGCAATTAATGATATGCCACTATACTTTTTTACCCCTGATACTAGTGCGGCAGATACCAATGGCGAAAATGTAAATGGCATTTGGCATATAGCGCGTCCAGCCCCAGTAAAAGTAGATGATAATGCTAAAGGTAAGTTATTTGCCGCACACGGTAATGTACTAGCAAGTCAAGGAAAAACAGCAGCCCAATTAACAGGATTAACCCTTTATACGTTTGATTCAGATACCGCTGACTCAGGTGTCAGTAACTGTTTTGACGGTTGTGCCGTTACTTGGCCACCTCTTTATGCCAGTTCAGCTGATCAAGCTTTTGGTGATTTCACTATTATTAGCCGCAGTGAAAACAGTACCACAACATTTCAATGGGCATACCAAGGTTTACCGCTGTATTTCTATATTGGTGACAGTGTCATAGGTGACACAAATGGTGATTACACGAGCTGGACTATTGCTCGTCCGTAAAAATATTTTTTCTCTCTAAATAATAGCAACTTAATAGCAACTTCACGCTTTATCGTTAAGTTGCTATTTAAAAACGTAACCATAAGTTAATTGACTCAATAGTGATCCCTCATGAAAAAATTATTACAGCCATTATTTGCCTTGCCTGTTCTATTAATCCTTGTTGCCTGTAATGCTGGTAATGGTGAAGGATTAAATGAACAAGGTCGACCCAACGCAGAAACGCCAGTGGTTGAACTACCCAATAACCCCAGTGAACCACCAGTAACCGATCCAAATAAAATCAGCGCTAACTTAACCTCTATTCAAGAGCACGTATTTACGCCTATTTGTTCGAGCTGTCACGGCGGAGCAAATCCCGCAGCAGGACAAGACTTATCAACAATAAAAAATTCAATTGCACATTTAATTAATGTGCAATCATCCAACCCGCTTTTTAAACGAGTAGCTCCTGGCTTACCAACACAAAGTTATTTGTACTTAAAAATAACTGGAAATTCACAAGCAGGTGCACGTATGCCATTAGGACAAGCACCTTTATCTGAAGAAGCCATCACAGCAATTAAAGACTGGATCAGCCAAGGAGCCATAGTACCAGACAACATTATTACTCCAACACAAGTCAATCGAGTAAAAATCACCAGTAAAGCAGTCAGTCATAATAACCAGCAACAGATAAAAATTACATTAACGTTCAATCAAGCAATCAATTTTTCTACGCTTACCAATGAGCAAATACTTGTTAGCCAGTATCAAAATAAACAATTAGTGCCACTAACAAACCATATTACTTTTAAGGTCATTAATGCACATCAGTTTATTATTACTTTAATGGCGAGCGCAGTACAAACAACAAAAACTAAGCAACAACAATTTAACCTACAACTTAACAACCCTAACCTATCAACTATCACCTCAATATCAGGACAAATGTTAGATGGTAATAATGATGGTATTGACGGCGGAGTCTTTTCTTATGATTTTTCACTTTAATGGCAAATTAATTTTTATAACCCTAGCTGCGAGTATTTTATTACTATTATCAATAAGTAGTTATGCTGAACCCTATTTAGCTTACAAGAATAATTTAAAATGTATTGCTTGCCATGTTAACCCCAATGGCGGTGGTTTACGTAACGATTTTGGCCGAATTTATGGTCAACAATTATTACCGAGTAAAGCAGCAAGTTACGACACCAATAAGCTAGCCAAGCTAACCCAATTTTTAACGTTAGGGACAGATGCCCGTTTTAATGCCCGTTATCAAAAAGACAACAATGGCAAGTCGAACCAAAGTTTTGCCGTTAGTAGTACACAAATTTACTTAAATATTGCCTTACCAGAAACAGGATTAAGCTTTTATTTAGACCAGCAAGTTGCTCCAGGTACAGCGATTAATCGCGAAGCCTTTATCATGTATAAATTTGCTAGTGGTAACTTTATTAAAGCAGGAAAGTTATTCTTACCTTATGGTTTACGTATTGAAGATGACAGTGCTTTTATTCGACAAGCAACAGGCATGAATTTTGACAATAGTGATAATGGCATAGAGTTTGCGCTAGACTATACGAATACTACCGTTAACTTTTTTGTTTCTAATGGCACAAGCCAAGCCAGCAACGATGATAATAAGTTTTTATATGGCGTAAGAGCAGAACATTTATTCAGTAACTTTAGAGTAGGCGCAACCGCTATGCTCAACGATAGAGACAAACAAGTTCAACAGTACAACCTCTACGGCGGCGCAAACTTTGGTAAGGTTACGCTATTAACAGAGGTTGATTATTTAATCTTGAGCAATGCTAATAATTTTGACCAAAGCGATATAAAACAATTCGCAAGTTTAGCTGAAATTAATTATCAATGGCAAAAGGGGCTTAATTTAAAAGTGACCAGCGAATATTTTGATAGAGACCTTGATGTGAGCGAAAATCAACAAACACGTTATTCCTTTGTAGCTGAATACACACCTTTTGCCAATATACAATTACGCTTAGGTTATCGTAAACAAAATGATATTCCGCAAAAGCCACAACAAAATAACGACTTACTGTTTGTGCAAAGTCATTTCTATTTTTAACAAGCCTTGCTAAAGTGATGAATAGTCAACAACCAATTATCGCAACGGAAAAAGAAATCAGTATGAGTGACTTTTCTGATCCAGAATTTGAAGAAGAGCCTTTAGCAAGCAAAGAGCCTTTAGTTAATAAAGAGCCTTCGCCAACGAAAGAATCTTTGCTTGATGAAGCAAAGTCTACTACCAATTCAGCGGTCATCAATAATCAACCTAAAGATGAATTTACTGAGCAATTATTGGTTTATTTGGCACTGTGTAAATTAGGCGACAAAACCGCTTTTGCACAGCTTTATCAGCTTAGTGCAGCAAAACTTAATGGCATTGCCTATCGCATTACTCGTAATGTTGACAGCGCTAATGAAGTATTACAAGAGGCTTTTATGCAAATTTGGCAACATCGAGAGCAATATCAATCGCATAAAAGTGACCCCTTTACTTGGCTTGCTGCTATTGTTCGTTATCGTGCCTATGATCGCCTACGCTATGACAAACGTCGGCCACAAAACAGCACCATTGAATTTGATGAAACGAATATTCATGCGACGGACATCGACGACTTTTACAATACCTTTGGTGAATTTGATCCCATTAATAGCTCCAAAGAAGCCTTAAATACTTGTTTAGCTAAATTAGAACAAAAACAAAGCAAGGCCATTTTAATGGCTTATTTATATGGTTATAGTCGTGAAGATATTGCTGAGTATTTTACTACACCCATTAACACCATAAAATCGTGGATCCGCCGTGGTATTGGGAGGTTACAATTATGTCTCAACAAATAAACCGTTATAACAATGAAACGATTATTGAACATTTAGCTAGCCAATATGTGCTTGGTTTGTTAACGGCTAACACCCGTGCTCGTGTAGAAAAACTCTGTAAAACTAATCAAGCCTTAGAAGAAAAAATTATTTATTGGCAACAGCGTTTCAGTCGTTTTGATCAACAAACAGCCGAACTCGCCCCTAAAGCACAAACATGGCAGAATATTGAAAGCGCACTCACGCAAAGTGAACAACACACAGCCAATGAAGTAGCAATAAAACCTTCGTTTTGGTCATGGTTGCATTTTCCACAACTAGCTAGCGCAATAGCTATTGTCACCATTGCACTATTAAGTTATTTAGTAGTAAAACCTATAAATACTAACGACCCACTTAGCTATGTCGCGGTATTAACGGATAAAAATCAGCAAGCACAATTAGTCGCCAGCACTTATGGCGAGTCTAAAAAGCTTATCGTTAATGTTATTAACACCCCTAAAATCGCCCAAGATCAAGATTTAGAAATTTGGGCAGTCTCTAAAACTGATAAACAAGCACGTAGTTTAGGCGTTATTCCTCGCAATACTCCATTAATACAAAAGCAATTAACTAACGCACAGTGGCGCTTAATTAAAGACAGTGACTCATTAATTGTCACGGTTGAAGAACGTGGTGGCTCTCCAATAGGAGAACCTAGCGAGTTAATTGTGTCACGCGGTTTGTGTGTTCGCTTAAAAGACTGGAAGAAAAATGCTTAATAAACTGATGCTATTTGTTTTTATTGTAAGTTGTCTTTTAGTTAGCGCACTAAGTGACGCAAGCAATTATCAATGGGGTATGCGTACTCGCTATCAAAGCGTACATGACACTTGGTTAAACAATGCGCAAGCATTTACCACCCGAGTCAAGCTCACCGCACAGTACCAACTCGATAAAGATCAACAATGGCAATTAATGCTGCAACCTAATTATGTTTTTGCTTTTAACAATAAAGATTATAACTCAGTAGCCATAACGCGTGCGACTTCACCGATACCTGATCCTCAGGGTTTTAATTTATTACAAGCACAATTAAGTTACGACAGTAATAACGATTGGCAAGTTAATATAGGGCGACAAAAACTAAGTTTTGATAACGAACGTTTTGTTGGCGGTATTGATTTTTGGCAAACACCACAAACCTTCGACGCAGTAAAATTTACCTACAACAACCATATTAATTGGCATATTCAATACGCTTATAGCAATAAAGTGCATCGCATATTTGGCAAAAATTCAACATCGACACTACCTAAAAATGATATTCGTTATGACAGTTTAATGCAGCGCCCAGTTAATGAATTGGGTGTTCATCATCTAAATAGCCATTTAGTAAATATACATTATCAAACCGACAACAACTTAAGCATTAGCGTGTATGATTATTTAATTGAAAATACCGATCAAAAATTATTTTCAACACAAACTGTTGGTTTAAGAATACAAGATGAATTAAAACCTAATAAAATAAAGTATCGTTACAGCGTTGAACTAGCTCAACAACAAAATGCTTTTAATAACCCCAACAGTTTTAACACTTGGTATAGCCTAATTGAAGCAAGCGTCCAATATAAAAGCCATCAAATACAATTGAGCCAAGAAATATTGGCCGAAGATAATAATCATGGTTTTACAACTCCATTAGCCACGAATCATAAATTTCAAGGCTGGGTAGATATTTTTACGGGTTACACTATGCAAACGGGGTTGCGTGATCAATATGCCACTTATCGAGGTCGCTATAAAAAATTACGCTGGCGAGCAGTACTACACAATTTTGCTGGTTATCAAGATAGCCAAAAAATAGGCACCGAAATCGACTTAGAACTCGCTTATCGCTATACCCGTAAATGGGAATTTAAACTAGTGTATGGTAATTACCAGACAAAAAATGGATTAAAACATTTTCCCAAAGCAAACTTTAATTTAAGCACTTGGTTTGCTTCCTTTGCTTATAATATTTAGCGACAAACTCATTGGTTATTTCCAATCATCGGCATTGCCATCGTGTACTATGGTAATACTTTCAACTTCATCGTATCGATCATAAACTTCATCGGGCATCGGGTTTTGCCGCAATTCAATAAAGGTTAATTTAGACATTCCTTTTACCTTTAAATCTTTTAATTTATTATCAAAAAAATAAGCTTTTTTTAATGAAATTAACGGTGAAATATCGAGTTTATCTAATAAATTATTGGTTGCGCGTACCTTATTCAATGCGGTTAAACCGCTAAAATCTATCGTGGTTAGTTTATTTTTAAACACATATAAGGTTTTTAGTTGTGCTAAATGAGTAATGTTAAGCCGCGTTAATTTATTATTGGCAATATTAATATATTTGAGTTGAGTTAAGCCGCTTAAATCAGCCACACTAATATTGTTGTTAAATAACGATAGATAAGTAATTTGAGGAAAGTACAGTAAATCATCGACTGTTTTAATGCCTTTGCCGTGACATTTTACGCGCGTGACTTGCTCAGTATTTTGCCAGTGATTTTTTACCGCGTTATTTTTTATACAGTTTGCTAATGCTGCGTCTTTAAAAACAAGTGTATTAAGCGGTGCTGCCATTATGGTAGTCATGTTAAATAATACGAAGATAAAACCCATTTTTATTATATTAACATTCACGACTAAACCCTTATGGTGCAATAATCAGTCTATTTTAAAATTGATAATCTAACCGCAACATAAAATTTCTGCCTGGTTGTTTTTCAGCTAAACCTGCGCGTAAAGGTCGTGACTGATGAATATATGTTTTATTTAAAGCATTATAAATAAAAAAACTTAACGCAAGATTTTTTATCGGTAACTCATCACACACCACGCCAGTATCCCATGTTGTATAAGCAGGCACCTTAACTAATGATGTATTAGTAATGGGAGCTAAACCATTATCAGGGATGTGACTATCTTCTTTTTTACCAACGTAGCGAATAATATTACTCCAATAAACCCCTTCATCGAGTAAGTATCTATGCACTACATTAATATTGATTTTATTAGTGTTATCAATAGAAAAATTCTCATATTGCTGAGTTTTTCCCTCTTTATAATTTAAGTTAATAAAACCATTATGACGTTCGTTAATTTTATAATTAAGTTCAGATTCAAATGAATAAATATGAGCACGATCTAAATTACTCGCCATAAAGTGATTTCCTTGTTCACGAAAGTCGAGTAAACCGCGCAAATCATTATACGAAAGGTTATTACGCCAACTAATGTTATTAGACAGCTGCCAAGTATGATCAATTTCAATGCTATACACTTTTTCTTCAGAAACATTAATGTTTCCTTCAAATCCAGGAACTCGGCTAGAGCTTTGCTCCACCGATGGTCGTCTCAAACCGTTAGACAGAATAAACTTAACCGCATGATATTCATTAGGTTTATAAATAACATTAATATTACCTAAATATTGATTAGGCACAGCAATCGTCTTAAATTGACCACCAAAATCATTTTGATATTGCTCTTTACTTAACTCTGCACGTAAACCTGTTCCAAATGTTAGCGTTGATGAATAAGCATATTTTATTTGCCCATAAGCAGACAGGTATCTTAATTTTGCTGAAGCATTGGCTGGCGAGTCAATTCGGGCGCTATTATCAATAGGGTATTGAGAAAACAATGAATGATAATTGCGCGCATAATTTATATTAACCCCTCCAACAGCACGTAATTTATTTTCTTGAAAAGTCCATTGAAAATCAGCGATAGCTTGATTCATTGTTAAATCATTCCACTTATCATCTGTTTGATTATATTGATGATCGGGATCATGGGGAGCCAATAACATAAATTTACGCTGCATCCATGATATACGCGCACTAAATGCCGTCGTGTCAGATAGTTGTTGCTCATAATTAATAATGGCTAATGTTAATGGATCACGTTCTACTAAAGGCTTTTCCGTTAATAAATAAGGTCGAGCATCATAGACTGGCGAGGTTTTCTTTTGCCAATCATGCCGTAATGTTAAAGTCCAGTTTTTATACTGGCCTTTTATAAACGCATCAGCCCAATAGCTTGTTTTATTAACCGCTTTTAAATTTTTTTGTTGATAATATTGATAATTAATATCAGGGTTTTTCTTGCTGTTATAGTGTCCTGAAACAAACCAAGACCAATCATTAAAGTGCTTTGTGAGCGAAAACCCTAATTCATTATCATTATAAGAAGCCCGAGTTATGTTAACTTGAGTACCTGCGGTTTGTGTTGGTTTTTTCGTAATAATATTAACAATGCCTAAAAAAGCATTATGTCCCCACATAACACCACCCGCACCACGAATAATTTCAACATGGTCAATATTATCTAACTGAAAGGCTTGATCTAAATGAACTTGATTATCAATAATGTCATTAATAGGCACACCATCAAAAAGAGCTAACACTGACTCACGGTTGCCGCGAGTAAAAATTCGTTCGGTGCGCAATTGCCGTTGTATATCATAACCGGGCACTAAAGCTAAAACATCATCAATAGTTCGTAAACCTAATAAACGCATTTGCTCAGGCGTGTACACAGTGACCACTTGTGGCGCATCAATAATACTTTCTTCGCTACGTGAAACTGACGTTACTTTAATTTTAAGTAAATCTTCTAAAGATAAACTAAAAATATCCACCAATTCTTGATTATCTTCAGCATATAAAGGAAAACTTAAGCTAAATAGCAATAAATATTTAAACAAAAAAGACCAACGGTATTCCGCCCCCATAAACGCTTATTTTTTTATTTATCATTCTATAAATTATAAATAAATGCAACATTAATACTTATTCTATTTTTAAATAAGCTTATATCTATTAAATTAAATCAAAACAATATGTCTGTTGATTTAGATCAAACAACAGGCTCGCATCAGCTTAGAAGCTTGATTTATATCAACTCAACTTATTAAATTTGATTTAGAATTAACGTATAAAAAGATTAATGAATATAACAGTTAACGAAACAAAATTATTAACGATTAAATTAAACTCATAAGACTCTCTAAAAAAAAGAGAATTCTAAGGAAAATACAATGAAAAATTTTTCAAGTAAAACTCTCCTTCCCTTACTTGCTGCCGCTGCATTAGCGCCTAATGCTTTTGCTGACAATGCCGTTGCTACAGGTGTTAGTAATGCACTTTCTCAAAGTAAAGTAAATGTTAGTTTTCGTGGACGTTATGAAGGCGTAAAACAAGATGGTAAAGATAATGCTAATGCTTTAACTGTAAGAAGTCGTTTAACCGTGAATACTGGCATTTATGATGGCTTTTCTTTGGGTGTTCAAGTTGATAATACAACTGCTTTTGATCATGATTATAATGATTTATCTCTTAATTATGTTGGTAATGATGCTGTTATTGCAGATGCTGAATACACTGAAGTGAATCAAGCTTATTTAAAATACAGTAAAAATAATTTTTCTTTAAAAGCTGGTCGCCAACGCATTAATCTTGGTGAACAACGCTTTATTGGTAGTGTGGGCTGGCGCCAAAATGAACAAACTTATGATGGATACCGTTTTCAATATAAAGCGTCTGAAAAATTAAATTTTGATTACATTTATGTCTATAATGTTAACCGTATTTTTGGTCCAGATAGCAAAAAACCTAATGATTTGCGTGGTAATATACACCTAAGCAATGTTGACTTTGAATTAAATAAAGACCATAAATTTTCTGCTTTTGCTTATCTTTTAGACTTTGATACCGCCGCAGCTTTATCTTCAAGCACTTACGGCATGACTTATCATGGTAAATTTGGTCCTGTAAAAGTAAATGCCACCTATGCAACACAATCAGACTACGGTGATAATCCAAATAATTATAGTGCTAATTACTACCATGTAGAAGCGGCAACTAAAGTATCTAAAGTAATATTAAAAACAGGTGTTGAAGTATTAGGTAGTGATAATGGCGTTGGCTTTGCTACACCTTTGGCAACATTACATAAATTCAACGGTTTTGCTGACAAATTCTTAGGTACTCCAGGCAATGGTCTGCAAGATATTTATGCTACGGCAGTAACAAAAGTAAAAGGCGTAAAATTAGTGGCTACTTACCACAATTTTTCATCTGACGTTAACAGCGTAGACTATGGTACTGAAATTGATTTAGTTGCAGCATACAAAGTAAATAAACATTATAGCTTGCTTGCTAAATATGCTAGTTATAATGCGGATCAATACGCAACCGATACTGATAAATTGTGGTTAATGGTTACGGCTAAATTTTAAGCTTAAATTTATAACGTCAATCCAAAAAAGACCAACATAACTTGTTGGTCTTTTTATTTAATGCCATATAAGTATAATAGCCACGCTTCAAACCACGAATACTTAGGCTCTTATTTTGTTATTAATGATCGACAATTATGATTCATTCACTTTTAACTTAGTGCATTATTTTCAAGCATTAGGGCAAGAGGT
>WGGB01000192.1 GCA_015491935.1 Alteromonadaceae bacterium | reverse complement strand
GTCATTTAGTCTCGGGAGATTTTGATTTTTTATTAAAAACGCGTGTAGCCGATATGGCGGCTTACCGCAATTTATTAGGTGATACTTTATTACGCCTACCTGCGGTAAGCGAAAGTAGGACTTATGTTGTTATGGAAGAAGTTAAATCCACCAATATATTGCCGTTAATGTAGGAGGGAATTTATTCCCGAAAATCTCGCGGTTAAAATCGTTCCTACAATAAAAATAAATCAATACTTGTGTACAACAACTATGTACAGCAACGTAATTTCAATTATAAAACTTTTTTATATTCGCCATTGTTAATACTGTCTAAGGTATATTGACCAATGCTATAACGAATTAAACGTAAAGTTGGAAAGCCAATATGAGCAGTCATACGGCGAACTTGGCGATTTTTACCTTCATTAATGGTAATACTTAGCCAAGTTGTTGGAATATTGGCACGCTCTCTAATAGGTGGTATGCGTGGCCAAATATTAGGCTGTGCTATGACACTTACTTTAGCAGGTAAGGTTAATCCATCTTTTAATTGTACACCCTCACGCAATTTGGCAAGGCCTTGTTCTGTTGGTACACCTTCAACTTGTACCCAGTAGGTTTTATCTGTTTTTTGCTTAGGATCTGCCATTTTGTGTTGTAATTTGCCATCGTTGGTTAATAGCAATAAACCTTCGCTGTCTTTGTCTAACCTTCCTGCGGCATAAATGTCTTTAATATCAACATAATCTTTAAGTGTTTTACGATTTTGATCATCGGTGAACTGACATAACACATCAAATGGTTTGTTAAAAAGTACGACTTTAGTTTTAAAATTAGCTGGTCGTACCTTTTTAGGCATTTTTGCTCTATGCTGCGTTTTTACACGAGATTGCGTTTTATTCTTAACTGATGTCACGAAATATTGCCTTATTGGAGTACTATTGGAAAGTTGCTAGCTATTTTAAAGCACTTTAAATTCATATAAAATGCGCGCGAATAAAAATTTAAATAAAAATAACAGAATATGCCCATTTTCTTTTGAGTGGAAATTTATTTAGTATAATCCTAGGAATATTCATGACAACTGACAGTTCAAAAATTATTTACACCATTACTGATGAAGCGCCAGCTTTAGCTACGCAATCATTATTACCTATTATTAAAGCATTTACGGCTTCATCTAAAATTGGCATTGAAACGCGTAATATTTCTCTTGCTGGTCGTGTTCTTGCAAGTTTTCCTAAATATTTAACGGCAGAACAGCGTGTTAATGATGATTTAGCCGAATTAGGTGAATTAGTAAAAAAAGCTAATGCCAATATTGTTAAATTACCTAATATTAGTGCTTCAGTGCCGCAATTACATGCAGTAATTAAAGAATTACAAGAAAAAGGTTACCAACTGCCTAATTATCCTGAAGAACCGCAAAATGAGGCCGAAAAATCAATTAAATACACTTATGATAAAATTAAAGGTAGTGCGGTAAACCCTGTTTTGCGAGAAGGAAACTCAGATCGTCGTGCTCCAGCTTCTGTGAAGCAATATGCACGCAATAACCCACATTCAATGGGACCATGGTCAAGCGATTCCAAATCACATATTGCCAGCATGAGTGAAGCTGATTTTTATGCTAGTGAGCAATCAGTCTGTGTTGAAAATGCCACTGATATTAAGATTGAATTCACCGATGAAAATGGCAATGTAAAAGTTTTAAAAGAACATTTATCCTTATTAGATAAAGAAATAATTGATGCTTCAGTATTGAGTAAAAATGCGCTAGTTAACTTTTATGAACAAGCCATGAGCCAAGCTAAAGATGAAGGTGTTTTATTATCTTTGCATTTAAAAGCAACCATGATGAAAGTTTCAGATCCAGTTATTTTTGGTCATGCAGTCAAAGTTTATTATAAAGAGGTGTTTGCTAAACACGCCGATATTTTTGAACAATTAGGCGTTGATGCCAATAATGGTATTGGTGATGTTTACGCCAAAATAGCACGTTTACCCAGTGATAAAAAAGCTGAAATTGAAGCAGATATTCAAGCGGTTTATCAAACGCGTCCTGCATTAGCCATGGTTGATTCAGACAAAGGTATTACCAATTTACACGTACCTAGCGATGTTATTGTTGATGCTTCTATGCCTGCTTGTATTCGCTCTTCGGGTAAAATGTGGGGTACTGACGGACAATTACATGATACTAAAGCGATGATCCCTGATCGCTGCTATGCAGGGATTTATCAAGCTACCATTGATTTTTGTAAACTACATGGTGCATTTGATCCTACCACTATGGGTAGCGTGCCTAATGTTGGTTTAATGGCTCAAAAAGCGGAAGAATATGGTTCGCATGATAAAACCTTTACTATGTCTGCTAATGGTGCTGTGCGAGTAGTTGATGCACAAAATAATATTTTAATGGAACATAACGTTGAAAGTGGTGATATTTGGCGTATGTGTCAAGCCAAAGACTTACCGATTCAAGACTGGGTTAAATTAGCGGTGAATCGTGCTAAAGCCACTCAAAATCCTACTATTTTTTGGTTAGATCCTCAGCGTGCTCACGATAGAGAAATGATCAAAAAAGTAACTACTTATTTAGCTGATCACGATACCAGTGATTTAGATATTCGTATTATGTCACCGATTGCCGCGACTGAATTTTCATTAGCGCGTATTAAAGATGGTTTAGATACTATTTCAGTAACGGGTAACGTATTACGTGATTACTTAACTGATTTATTCCCTATTTTAGAATTAGGCACTAGTGCTAAAATGTTATCTATTGTGCCATTAATGGCGGGTGGCGGTTTATTTGAAACAGGTGCTGGTGGTTCAGCACCTAAACACGTACAACAATTTCAAAAAGAAAACCATTTACGTTGGGATTCTTTAGGTGAATTTTTGGCACTCGCTGCGTCATTAGAGCATTTTAGTCAAGCCAATGATAATGCGAAAGCGCAAATATTAGCGGATACTCTTGATCAAGCAACGGCTAAATTTTTGTTAGAAAACAAATCACCGTCGCGCAAAGTGGGTGAGTTAGATAATCGAGGTAGTCATTTTTATCTTGCTATGTATTGGGCTCAAGCATTAGCAGAACAAACAGATGATAAGCAATTACAACAGCAATTTGTTAGTGTTGCCGACGCTTTAACGAAAAATGAAACAAAAATTGTGGTAGAGCTAAATAGTGTTCAAGGCGAGCCTGCAAATATGGATGGTTATTATTTAGCTACCGATGCATTAGTTGCTAAAGCGATGCGACCAAGCCAAACTTTCAATTCGATACTTGATTTACTTTTGTAACGATAAAAGTGCGTTAAATTACACGTTAAAAAATAAAAAACCCACTATTTCAAGTGGGTTTTTTCTTTCGCGAATTCAGGTTTAATTAAATGGCTATTAATTAAATTTTATAACTATCGTTATGAACATTTTGTACCGCACGTCCAGAAGGATCGATCATTTTACTGAAGTTTTCATCCCATGCTAAAGCTTGTGGAGTACTACAAGCAACTGACTTACCACCAGGCACACATTCTGCGGCAGAAGTTAACGGAAATTTTTCTTCAAAAATACTACGATAAAAATAGGCTTCTTTGGTATCAGGCGTATTGATTGGAAACTTAAATTCAGCGCTTGCTAATTGTTGATCGCTAACTTGTGTTTCAACATAGGCCTTTAAACCATCTATCCACGAATAACCCACGCCATCAGAAAATTGCTCTTTTTGGCGCCATAAAATTTCTTCTGGCAAATAGCCTTCAAATGATGCGCGTAAAATAGCTTTTTCCATTTTACCATTGCCGCACATTTTATCTTCTGGATTAATACGCATGGCAACATCCATAAAGTTTTTATCTAAAAAGGGCACTCGGGCTTCAATTCCCCATGCTGACATTGATTTATTAGCACGTAGGCAATCAAACATATGTAGTTTATCGAGCTTTCGTACTAATTCTTCATGAAACTCTTGTGCATTTGGGGCTTTATGAAAATATAAATAACCACCAAAAAGTTCATCTGCACCTTCACCACTAAGTACCATTTTAATACCCATCGCTTTAATCTTACGTGCCATTAAATACATTGGTGTAGAAGCGCGTACGGTCGTAACATCGTAAGTTTCAAGGTGATAAATAACTTCTTTTAGTGCATCAATTCCTTCTTGCTCGGTAAATACAACACTGTGATGAATAGTGCCAATACTGTCAGCTACTTTTTGCGCAGCAATTAAATCTGGAGAGCCTGCTAAACCACAGGCAAAAGAATGTACCTTAGGCCACCATGCTTCAGCTAAATCATTATCTTCAATACGACGCGCGGCAAATTTTTGCGTAATAGCTGAAATTAGCGAGGAGTCTAAACCACCCGACAATAAAACGCCGTAAGGAACATCTGTCATTAAATGGCTTTTTACTGAATCTTCTAAAGCCTCACGCAATTTGTTTTTACTCGTCGTGTTATCTTTTATAGCGGCATATTTTTCCCAGTTACGACGATAATATTTTTTTAATTTACCGTCTCGACTATCTAAAATATGCCCTGGAGGAAACTCACTAACCGTTTTACAAACAGGCATTAAGGCTTTCATTTCAGAGGCTACATAAAAGTTACCTTGATCATCATAGCCCGTATAAAGGGGAATAATGCCAATATGATCACGAGCAATTAAGTATGAGTTGTCGGTTTCGTTATACAAAACAAAAGCAAACATACCATGAAGTTTATCAACAAATTCAACGCCAAATTCTTCATATAACGGTAAAATAACTTCACAGTCAGATTTTGTATTAAAAGTAAAGTTTACCGTTAAGTTATCGGCTAATTCTTTATGGTTGTATATTTCACCATTAACAGCAAGCACATGAGTTTTATCTTGATTGTATAGCGGCTGTGCGCCATGCTCAGTATCAACAATAGATAAGCGTTCATGCACTAATATGGCATGATCATTATTGTAAATACCTGACCAATCAGGACCGCGGTGACGTAAAAGACGAGAACATTCTAACGCTTGAGGACGAAGTGCATCAGCACCTGTTTTTATATCTAAAATACCAAAGATCGAACACATTGAAGCGCTACTCCTTATAGGTTTTATTTAAGTCAAATTGTGAGGTAGTGAGAAATATATAAATATTTACACTAATAATTAGATAGCTAGCCGTCTAATATGACCACTTTGCCATTTTTGTAGAAAAAATCAATATATAATTAGCATTCTTGGCAACAATTAGTTATAAACAAGCTAAATTATATTTAGATACGCCTAATTATTTATGAAATTACTTTTTATGTTTGTCATTAGCTTCGCGAGTTTCTCTTCAACTTTATTGGCTGAAGATATGACTAAATTAACCGTTGAAGAATTACGCATTGAAAAAGCTCAACAAAGTATGCCTGAAGTTAGTCAGCGCTTTAATAACATTACGGATAAATTTGCTAAGCAAATAAAGCAAGCACGCAATTACACGGCCTTAACTCAACTTGTTATTTTATATTCACGAGTTTTATGGGAACAAGCGGTTATTAGCTTTGATCGCCGAAATGACTTTGATGACAGGCCTTTATATTGGGCTCGATTAAAAATGAGTAAAGCATTGCGTCAAGCACCTGCTTATGCCGACTTATTTGTTAATCAACAAAAAAGGCTACAAACCAAGTTAGAGTTTTTATCACGTGGAGCTGGCGATATAAAGTTTGATCGTGATGTAGCTAAAAAAATATTAGTTACCGGTTTTGACCCTTTCTTTCTCGATCGTAATATTAAACAAAGTAATCCTTCTGGCGCTGCATCGCTTGCATTAGATGATTTACTCATTAGTTTTAACGAAGAAGATGCTGAGATTGAAAGCGTTATATTTCCTGTTCGCTTTGCTGATTTTGATCGTGGTATTGTTGAAAAATTTTTAACCTCGTATTTAAAAAAACACCCAATAGATATGTTAGTGACAATCAGCATGGGGCGAGAAAATTTTGATTTAGAACGCTTTCCCGCGCTGCGTCGTAGTGCGCAAGCGCCTGATAACTTGAATGTATATACTGGTGCAAACTTAAGCAGTCCATTTGTTCCTTACTTAAATGAGCAACCGCTAAGCACTCCAGAGTTTGTTGAATTTAGTTTGCCAGCTAAGCAAATGCAAAAAGCACAAGGTTCTTATCGCATTAATATTAATGCCAAAATTACTACCTTAGTTGGCGGTAAAAGTAAGACATTTACGGCGCACTCTTTGCGTGAGCTAAAAAATGCTATTTCAGTACAGGGCTCTGGCGGTGGTTATTTATCTAATGAAGTTTCTTATCGTAGTTTGGTTTTACGCGATAAATTTGCTCCCTTATTACCTGTTGGGCATATTCATACTCCTCGTGTTAAAGGGTATTCGGCAACCGCGAATAAAGCGATAATTAAACAAATTAAAAATATGTTGTCATTAGCGATTAAAGAAATTTAATCTGCTTTTTGAAATGATTTAATTATTTGTTATATAAAGTTTTTTTAGGTGATCAATGTGAATAAAAGTTGATAAAATGATATTTGTTTACTATCTTTACTTACATTAACTAATGGATGATTTAATTAAATAAATATGAACACTATTTTAGTCGTAGATGATGTTCCTGAAAATATTTCTATTTTAAGTGAATTATTGCTGCCTTATTATCGGGTAAGAGCGGCTAATTGCGGTAAACGTGCTATACAAGTGGCAAACACTCTGCCAAAACCTGATTTGATTTTACTCGATATAATGATGCCAGATATTGATGGTTATGAGGTATTAAAACAATTACAAAAAAATAAAAATACTGCAAATATCCCCGTTATTTTTGTAACAGCACTAGATGCTCATTTTAATGAAGAGCAAGGATTAAAATTAGGTGCAGTTGACTATATAGCTAAGCCAATAACTCCCGCTATTGTATTAGCGCGAGTTAAAACTCACATTACACTAAAAACATCACAACAACGTTTAAAATGTCAAAATACTTCGCTTGAGTTAGAAGTAGAAAAACGTATGCAAGAAAATTGTTTTATTCAAGATGCAAGTATTTATGCGTTGGCGTGTCTTGCTGAAATTCGCGATCCTGAAACAGGTAATCACCTACGCAGAACAAAAAAATATATGGCGTTATTATGTCGGCAATTACAAAATCACCCTAAATTTATGCATTTTTTAACGCCTGAAAATATTAAATTATTAGTAACATCAACTCCTTTACATGATATTGGTAAAATAGGAATTCCAGATAGTGTTTTACTTAAAGCGGGTAAGTTAACTGATGCTGAACGTACGAAAATGAAAATGCATACTTGTTTAGGGTTTAAAGCCATCACATTGGCAGAGCAAGAAGCAGCAAAGCCCATAGAATTTTTAAGAATGGCTAAAGATGTGATCTTATATCATCATGAAAAATGGGATGGTTCTGGTTATCCTCATGGACTAAGCGGTAATAATATTCCTATTGCTGGGCGTTTAATGGCATTAGCCGATGTTTTTGATGCACTAATCTCACAACGGGTTTACAAACCACCATTTTCGTTAGAAAAAACTACAAAAATTATTAAAGAGGGTAAAAATAAGCATTTTGATCCAGATATAGTGGATGCTTTTTTTGTCTTACAAGAGGACTTTCAGCAAATAGCATTAAAATATGCTGACACAGCGGAAGATGTTCTTTTGAAATCAAGTGATTTTGAACGTGATTTATCCTGCTCTTGTGATGATAAATACGATTTATGATATTAAATAAAACACTTTCTAACTCAAATGCTTTCTATAAATTAAGCCATGTTTATCGTTGGTTAATTGTTTTGTTTTTTAGTTATATATTCTTGTGGTTTATTCCCGTTCGCTTTGATATGGGAATTGAGTCATTTTTACCTTTGCATATTGCAATGGAAACTATTTCTATTATTATATCTATGCTTATATTTGCCATTAGCTGGAATGTGTATGCTTATGAACGATCGGGTAATATTGTATTTATTGGTAGTGTTTTATTT
>WGGB01000191.1 GCA_015491935.1 Alteromonadaceae bacterium | reverse complement strand
TCAGCTTGTTTTCTATTTCACCGCCAAGCTGCCACCACCACATACTATTAAAAGCAATATGTAGCCATGAAAAATGAAAAAAAGCGGGTCCAATTAATCGCCACGGTTCAGTCATTAATGCAGCTATGCTAAATACGGGGAAAAATTGAATGTCATTGAATATAGTTTGTGCAAAACCCATTAGTGAGGCGAAAAAAATCAACCAGCAAAGAATAAAAATTGTTAACGTTACCACGCCCGCATGAGCTAAAAATTGAGTTTTGAATTGTTCAGTTAAACTAGTACCGTTGTTAATAACTTCCGTTATTTCTCCTTGCTGCCACGCCGCTTGCTGATATTTGTCAGCAAAAGGGATTTTTATAAATTCTTCAAATAAGATCTTAGCTTGTGCTAAATGTTCACTTTGGCACAAAACGACAAAACCTTGGGGATCTTTTTCAACACGAGAAGAAATTGCTTGGCTATTTAAATAATTACTAAATAACAAAGCAATATTATGTTGACTTAAACTGACTAATGGTTGCATGAATTCGGGCATAAGTACGCCTGTTTATCAATAGGGTAAATAAAGACTGAAATTCATTCAGTATGATAGCGTTTTAGTGTTCAACGAGTTCAGGATATTGTGCTTGCCATGCCATAAAACCACCATCCAGTGAATAAGCGTCGGTAAAATCTTGGCTAATTAAATACTGTGCCGCCTGCTGACTAGCATTGCCCGCATAACAGCACACCACAACAGGTGCATCAATATCAGTATGCTGAATAAAATCCGTTATATTTTCATTACTTAAATGTTGGGCATTTTTAATGTGCCCAGCATTAAATGAGTTAATATCACGAATATCAACGATCACGACATTATTGTTGTTAGCCAATAATTCTACTAAATCGTTTACTTGTAAATGTTTAAATGTAGTCACAAACGTCTCTCTTTAAAAATAAATGTCATTTTGAGTGTTAAGTCCAGTCGAGGATCACTTTACCTGATTGCCCCGAGCGCATAATATCAAATCCTTGCTGAAAATCATCAATGGCAAAGTGATGAGTGATGATTGGACTAATATCTAAGCCTGACTGAATTAAACTCGCCATTTTATACCAAGTTTCAAACATTTCACGACCATAAATGCCTTTAATTGTTAGCCCTTTAAAAATAACTTGGCTCCAATCAATCGCCATATCTTGCCCAGGAATACCTAACATGGCAATTTTACCACCATTATTCATGCTCGCCAGCATACTAGTAAATGCCATAGGTACGCCTGACATTTCCATGCCGACATCAAAACCTTCAGTCATGCCAAGTTCTTCCATCACCTCATCAAGGCTTTCTTTACTAACATCAACCGCACGCGTTGCGCCCATTTTGCGCGCAAGTTCAAGACGATATTCATTAACATCGGTGATCACTACATGACGAGCGCCAACGTGTTTTGCCACAGCTGCCGCCATAATACCAATAGGGCCAGCACCTGTGATCAAAACATCTTCACCCACTAAATTAAAAGATAATGCTGTGTGTACCGCATTACCAAAGGGATCAAACACCGCGGCTAAATCATCAGAAATTTCATCGGGTAATTTAAACGCGTTATAAGCAGGAATAACTAAATATTCGGCAAAACTACCTTCGCGATTAACGCCCACACCAACGGTATTACGGCATAAATGGGTGCGACCACCACGACAGTTACGGCAATGTCCGCAGGTTATATGGCCTTCGCCAGAAACACGATCACCCAGTGTAAAACCTTTAACTTCTTGCCCGATACCAACTACTTCACCTGCGTATTCATGGCCAACAACCATAGGTACGGGTATGGTTTTTTGTGACCATTCGTCCCAGTTATAAATGTGAATGTCAGTACCACAAATCGCCGTTTTATTTATTTTAATTAATAAATCATTATGACCCATTTTAGGTTTAGGACTGTCGGTCATCCATATCCCGACTTCAGCTTTTAATTTTGCTAATGCTTTCATGGTACTAACCTTAACTGATAACGTTTAATTCTTTGCCAATACGAATAAAGGCCGCAATCGCTTTATCTAATTGTGCTTTAGTATGCGCCGCTGAAATTTGCGTGCGAATACGCGCTTGCCCTTTTGGCACAACAGGAAATGAAAAACCGATCACGTAAATGCCTTCAGCAAGTAAACGATTCGCCATTTCGCTCGCTAGTTTGGCATCGCCTAACATCACTGGCACAATCGCGTGATCGGCACCCGCACAAGTAAAGCCAGCGGCTTCCATTTGCGTGCGAAAATAACTTGCATTGTCTTTTAATGTTTTACGTAATTCGTCGCCATCAGCTAATAAATCAAGTACTTCAATTGACGCATTGACAATCGCAGGTGCTAATGAATTAGAAAACAAATACGGACGAGAGCGTTGACGTAACCATTCAACGACTTCTTTTTTTGCTGCGGTATAACCACCAGAAGCGCCACCCATTGCTTTACCTAGCGTGCCAGTAATAATATCTACACGCCCCATGACATCACAAAATTCATGGCTACCACGTCCTTTATCACCAACAAAACCCACGGCGTGCGAGTCGTCAACCATAACCATCGCATTATATTTATCAGCTAAATCACAAACCGCTTTTAAGTTGGCAATAACACCGTCCATTGAAAATACGCCATCGGTGGCGATTAGTTTAAAACGCGCACCCGCTTCATCGGCAGCAATTAATTGTTTTTCTAAATCAGCAGCATCATTATTGGCATAACGAAAACGTTTTGCTTTACATAAACGTACACCATCAATAATTGAAGCATGATTTAAAGAATCGCTAATAATGGCATCTTCAGCGCCTAACAAGGTTTCAAATAAGCCAGCATTAGCATCAAAACAAGAGGAATATAAAATAGTGTCTTCCATGCCTAAAAAAGCACTTAATTTTTGCTCTAACGTTTTATGAATATCTTGCGTACCACAAATAAAACGCACCGATGCCATACCAAAACCATGCTCGTCTAATCCTTGCTTTGCTGCGGCAATTAAGCGGGGATTATTGGCTAAACCTAAATAATTATTTGCACAAAAATTTACCACTTGTTCGCCTGTATTAACGGCTATTTGTGCTTGTTGAGCCGTAGTAATAACACGCTCGGCTTTGTATAAACCGTCTTGTTTTACTTGCTCTATTTGGTCTTGAATATGAGTATAAAAATTTGTTGGCATGAGGTGAGTCTCTGTTGGTAATAATTGATTAAGTGTAGCGCCTATCACTTTTTATGCTGCTATTTTATCAGTCATCAAGGTGGTTTTTTACGCTATTTTTTGACAGCTATTCTAGCCTAAACTAAAAATAGAGGAAACCTATTATTCTGTAGGTTAATATAATAAAGTGTTTTTGTTCGGCTATTAGGTAGTTAACCGAATTATTTTAGGTTTTGTTGTAACCAGTTACTAATATCTTCAGTTAAACCATGATGATGCCGTAATAAAGAATGTCCAATATAACTCCCTTTAAATATTTGCATTTTTGAATAACGAGAACCACTCCATTCAAACAGCTCATGAGCCGTTTTGTAGCTATCAATATCTTGCAAAGCACTAATAAAGTAAGTTGGCGTATCAATTAAATTTTTGTAGCGTTCTTTGGCGCTATAATCCATTTGTGGCGTTACAATAACCAAACTATTAACGCGCATTTTTTCAGCAACAGCAATGGCTTGGCTGGCTGAACAACCAAAACTAACAATGGCAATTTGTTTACTGTTGTCAACTTTATTTCGTAGCCACATAAATGCTTTTAACGTGTCTTTAGCCCAATAAGAATTCAGTGCAGCAAAGGCATTGTTGTAAGTTTTGATGTTTTTTGCATTTTTACGTATTTTACTTTGAGAAAAACCACCACTTTGACTATCGCCATAACCACGTAAATCAACATTTAACACAAACAAACCCGCTTTATTAAGTAGTTTTGCCAGTTTTATATTGTTTTTACGTGAACCATGACAGTCGTGCAGCAACATAACGCCACCCATAAAACGATTGTTAACTTTTTTACCTGCATAATAATCAGCGGTTAATTTAAACAGACCATCACTGAAAAGCGTTACTTCATGGTTTGATTTATTATTAATATGGACATCGGAGATCTGTGCTTGCGCCGTGAACGTAAGACATAAAGAGATAAAAACAATAATAACTAATTTATTCATAATATTTTTAACCATAGAAAATAACACCATAACAAAATATTTTTTCTTTGGGTATATTTTTACTTTAAGTATAATATCAGCTCAATCACCCATTTTTTGAGCCGCATTTGACTAATAACATAAAATTTGCCATTGCATTATTATTATATCGTTTAGCTTTTTTGTTGCTAACACCCATTATACTATTACTGTTAGTGATACGCTCAAAAAAAAATCCTGCATACCGTCATCGCTTATTTGAACGTTTAGGTTTTTTACCTGCAACATTAAAACAAAATAGTATTGTGATACACGCCGCCAGTGTCGGTGAAGTTATTGCGATAAAAAGCTTTGTTGAAACATTAATAACGCAACACCCTGAAGCTATTATTACTATTACTACATTTACCCCTACGGGCTCAGAGCAAGTTAAAAAGCTTTTTGCTGATCGGGTACAGCATTGTTATTTACCACTTGATAATGTATTTAGTAGCCACTTGTTTTTAAAACACCTAAAACCACAAGCCTTAGTGTTAATGGAAACCGAATTATGGCCAAATTTAATTGCGCAATGTCACGATAAAAAAATTCCTTTATTGCTGATCAATGCGCGCCTGTCTGCTAAGTCGTGTGCTAATTATCAAAAAATACGCGCTTTAATTAAGCCTAGCTTGCAATGTTTT
>WGGB01000190.1 GCA_015491935.1 Alteromonadaceae bacterium | reverse complement strand
GTATCGTTTGGTTCAAAGTCTCATCTATGGGAAAACTTTAGAGCAACGATACGAATGTTAGTTGTGGATGATTGGGCACACTTAATGGATTTACTGCTTAACCCTGATAACTATGAGGTAACCGCTACGAAAAATTCTTAAAAAGATAAAGATGAAATAATGGACTTGAATGTCTAGCTCGACTTGTGTCTGCTAATAAATGTTAACATTGAAGGTAATATAAGAGCACGATGAAAAATGACAATAAGAAGCATTTTGACTCTGCAAAATCTAAATCACCGATAATTGCTGGGGGGAGTCCACATAAGTTGACGTCTGATAGTGAAGATGTCATTATATCATGCTAAGTGATTGAGCAACTTACAATTTCAATTTTTTTATTAATGCACCACGGGTAATGTTATATTTGGTATGTGAACCATGACGATATTTCATACCAACATTCTAATCGCAACTGCTAGCTAAAGCTACTCATCTAAATATGAGGGTTTTAACCTTACGCTAGGACTAATAAATAACGCGGTAGTTGGTGATTTTAACAAGTAGAAATGATCACTTGGTTTGTGAGATTGGTATTAGTCGTTAGACAACTCTTTAAGTACATCTTCTTTTAATTCAATCCATAACTTGCCCGAGTCAACCCCATATTTACGTACCGCAAAAATAGCCTCATCACATTTACCTTCTTTCGCCAACTCAATTAATTTTTGATAATACTCTCGAGAAATATCACGCCCTTTTGCTTCAGAGAAATATAAACTACCAATACGTGAATATAAGCCTTTAAAACCATTTAAAATTAATAAATAAATTGAATTTCCTGACGCAATAACTAACTCTCGATTTAAGGTAAAGTCAAACTCAGCAAATGCTTCGCCGTTATCTTCAACATTAGTATAAGTACTTAACAATTCAATCGTTTTTTCTGGATTATTTTTAATTGCTGCACGAATATAAATAGCACTTATATTGGTACGCGCCGACATTAAGTTATCGACTAAATCGGGAATACCTTCTTGATCAAGGTGCGCTAACGTTTCAAGTATATTTAAACTTGAAGTATCCCAAAAATCATTCACTTTAGTAGGTTTACCATGCTTAATGGTTAACCAACCATCACGTGCTAAACGTTGTAAAACTTCGCGTAAAGTAGTGCGAGTAACACCTATTAACTCGGATAATTCACGCTCAGCAGGCAAAATAGAGCCTGGTGGAAAACCACCATTCCAGATAGATTCAACAATATATTGCTCTGCGAACCCTGCTGGACTCTGCGCTTTAATAACCATGTAATATTACTCGCTAATAAAAAAAATATGATAAAGAATAAACTGATTGTACCAGAACAATAAGTTGAAACAACCTAGAACTATATGATAACCAGGGCAATTGCATTAAAAATAACTTGACACAGATCCCCTGATTTGATCTATTACTTCGCTTTAAGCCAAGTAATATGATTAAACATAAGCCTACACTTATCGAATATTTTAAATAAATCACCGATCCTCGCCTTCAAAGAAAGCAATTACATAAATTAGATGACATCTTTTTATTACCTTATGCGTCGTTACCTGTGACTGTGACAGCTGGGTTGCTATTGAAAAATTTACAAACATGAAACGAAATTGGTTTGAGCAATACTTGTCGCTTGAGTACGGAATTCCATCGGATGATACTTTTGGTTGCGTCTTTTTCTTAATTGTTCCTGAGCAATTTCAAGCTTATTTTTCTAATTGGATCAAGGCGATAGTGAAAAACGTTACTGGTGATGTGATCGCTATTGATGGTAAATATCTTAGGCGGTCACACGATAAACAGAGTAATAAATCTGCTATTTATATGGTGAGTGCATGGTCGCATGATAACCAACTAACACTAGGGCAAGTTAAAGTTAATGAAAAATCTAATGAAATAACCGCACTACCAGCTTTACTCGAAAACTTAGATATTACAGGGGCGATCATCACAACAGATGCGCTAAACACCCAGAAAAACTCTGCAAGAATAATAGTCGAAAAAGGCGGCGATTACCTATCAGCACTTAAAGGTAATCAAAGTACATTACATGATGATGTTATTTTATTCTTTGAAAATACACCTAAAAACCATATTAACGCTTTAAATACCTATAAAACAACTGATTCTGGTCATGGTAGAATAGAAGAGTGAGAAATTACGTCATGCAATGATATTGAATGGTTGACCAACGAACACTCACATCCTCACCTTACTAGTATAATTAGCGTAAAGTCTAGACGTTATGATGCCGAAAAATGGTCGGAAGAAACGCGATACTTCATCAGTAGTATTAAACACAATGATGCAAAGAAATTTGCTCACTATGTGCGTGCTCATTGGGGAGTAGAGAATAACCTGCACTGGACACTCGATATGGCTTTCGATGAAGATCATTGCCGTATTCGCCAAGGGTATGCAGATCAAAACATGGCGATATTACGACATATATCGTTAAATTTACTTAAATCAGAAACTGAACACAAAGTGGGCATTAAAATAAAGCGACAAATGGCTGGTTGGGATAGCGATTACCTACTAAAAGTACTACAAATATTTTAATGCGATT
>WGGB01000189.1 GCA_015491935.1 Alteromonadaceae bacterium | reverse complement strand
ATTAATTAAGTGACCTACTTTATACGCAGGAAAAATTGCCAAATACAAGGCATTTATTTTAATAACTAGTTGTTCTAATTGTAAAATAAATAACGCAGTAGTTGGTGATTTTAACCAGTAGAAATGATCACTTAGTTTGTGAGATTGGTATTAAACAAGTTCAACACCACGAGAAGTTATGAGCATAATTTTAGGTATAGATCCCGGTTCGCGCTTTACTGGTTATGGCGTGATCAAACAAAATGGCAGGCAGTTTGAATACTTAGGCAGTGGTTGTATAAAAGCACTGAGTCAGGGTGACGATTTAGGCTCTCGCTTACAAACTATTTTTACTGGCGTGAGCGAAATTATTCGCCAGTTTAACCCTGATCAATTTGCGATAGAGCAAGTGTTTATGGCAAAAAACCCTGATTCAGCTTTAAAATTGGGGCAAGCGCGTGGTGCAGCAATTGTTGCTGCCACCAACAATAGTTTAGTCATTGCAGAATATTCGGCACGACAAATTAAACAAGCGGTTGTGGGCACAGGAGCCGCTGATAAAAGCCAAGTACAACACATGGTTAAATCCATCTTAAAACTCCCCGCGACTCCGCAAGCTGATGCTGCCGATGCGCTAGCTGTGGCTCTATGTCACGCCCATAGTTTTAGCGCTATTGCAAAATTAGCAGGACAAGCAACTAAAACAGTACGTCGTCGCTTGCGTTAATAAATATCTACTGAATAAACATTAAAAATTCACTCTGTAACTTTACTGTATAAATATATAGTGCTAAAGTTGCGTTAAGTATTATTTTAAACGAGTGAATACACGTGATAGGTCGATTACGCGGTTGTTTAGTAGAAAAGTCTCCCCCTGAAATTTTAATAGAATGTGCGGGTGTTGGTTATGAAGTAACCTTGCCCATGACCAGTTTTTATGCATTGCCTGAAACCAACGAAGAAGCGATTATTTTTACCCATTTTGTCGTGCGTGAAGATGCACAATTATTGTATGGTTTTGCTAATAAAATAGAGCGTAAACTTTTTCGTTTATTAATTAAAGTTAATGGCGTTGGACCTAAACTCGCGTTGGCAATATTATCAGCCATGTCGGCAGATCAGTTTGTTAGTTGTGTGGTGCATGATAATCTTGCGACTATGGTGAAAATTCCAGGTGTGGGTAAAAAAACTGCGGAGCGTTTATTAATAGAAATGCGCGATCGTTTAAAAGATTGGCAAGCAAGTAGCTCCACACCTGCAACTGATGCCATGCCTGTATCATCGCTTATTGAAAATACCTTTGTGGTAAGCCCTGTAAAAGGAGATGCCATTAATGCATTGGTTTCACTGGGTTACACACAAAGTCAGGCTGATAAAGCGGTAAAAGCGGTTTATAAAGACGGCAGCCGTAGCGAAGATGTTATTCGTGATGCATTGAAAGCTATGATATAAAGGCAATGATTCTATCATCTGACGTTATAAATGTCATCCTGACGCAGGTTAGGATCTTTAAAAGTTAACATCAAAAACTAATATTAAAAACTAATATCAAAAGCTACCATCAAAAGCAAACACCAAACAAGTAGATTAATAATGATAGAAGCAGATCGTTTAATTGAGCCTATTGCCAGTATTGAAGATGAAAGTGTTGATCGCGCTATTCGTCCTAAATTACTTAGTGACTACACTGGTCAAGATCATGTAAAAGTGCAAATGGAAATATTTATTGAAGCGGCTAAAAAGCGTAATGAACCACTTGATCACTTACTTATATTTGGTCCACCAGGGCTAGGTAAAACCACATTAGCCAATATTGTTGCTAACGAAATGGGCGTAAATATTCGCACCACTTCAGGGCCTGTGTTAGAAAAAGCAGGCGATTTAGCTGCCTTATTAACGAATTTAGAAGAAAATGACGTACTCTTTATTGATGAAATACATCGTTTAAGCCCTGTTGTAGAAGAAATTTTATATCCCGCAATGGAAGATTATCAACTCGATATTATGATCGGAGAAGGACCTGCTGCGCGTTCAATAAAACTCGATTTACCTGCCTTTACCTTAATTGGTGCAACAACTCGTGCGGGCGCATTAACGTCACCATTAAGAGATCGCTTTGGCATAGTACAACGCTTAGAATTTTATAAAGTTGAAGATTTAACCGACATTGTGAGCCGTTCAGCTCACTTTTTAAATCTCTCTCTAGAACTCGAAGGAGCCAAAGAAGTTGCGCGTCGTTCGCGTGGCACACCACGTATAGCTAACCGTTTATTACGTCGGGTGCGTGATTATGCTGAAGTAAAAACTGCAGGTCATATTAATCAACAAACCTCTGCATTAGCGTTGGAAATGCTTGAAGTAGATCATGAAGGCTTTGATCTTATGGATAGAAAACTATTAAGTGCTATTATTGAAAAATTTATGGGCGGCCCTGTAGGACTTGATAATGTTGCTGCCGCTATTGGTGAAGAACGTGAAACCATTGAAGATGTACTAGAGCCTTATTTAATTCAACAAGGTTTTTTACAGCGCACACCGCGCGGTAGAATTGTAACCGATAGAGCCTATCAGCATTTTGGTTTGCAAAAACCAGCTCAAGATAAATAAACATTCATTGGTGAAATACTAAAAATAAGCGCTGAAATATAAAACCCTGTATGAATTTTCTGCAATTAATGGTAAAACATTAGTCTAATAGAATTTATTGAAAATACAGGGTGAGTTATGATCATAGGAATTGTTAAAGAATCTCTTAGTGGCGAAAATCGAGTTTCAGCTTCACCAGCTTCAGTACAAGCTTTAATTAAACTTGGTTTTAGCGTACAAGTGCAAAAAGGAGCAGGTGTTAAAGCAAGTTTTGCTGACGACGATTATATTGCTAGTGGCGCAGAAGTCGTTGCCAAGAAAAAATGCTGGCAAAGCGATATTATTTTTAAAGTTAATGCACCTACTTTAACTGAAGTTGAGCAATTAAAAGAAAATTCCACCCTGATAAGTTTTATCTCTCCCGCGCAAAATGCTGAATTACTTGAGGCATTAAAAGCTAAATCAATTACTACACTCGCTATGGATATGGTGCCACGCATGACACGTTCGCAGTCGATGGACGCGTTAAGTGCTATGGCAAACATTGCAGGTTATCGCGCGGTTATTGAAGCAACACATCAGTTTGGTCGTTTTTTAACGGGGCAAATAACCGCGGCGGGTAAAGTTGATCCTGCTAAAGTGATGATTATTGGTGCTGGTGTCGCAGGACTTGCTGCCTTAGGCACTGCGGGCAGTTTAGGCGCTATTGTGCGTGCCTTTGATACTCGTCCTGAAGTAAAAGAGCAAATTGAAAGCATGGGCGCTGAGTTTTTAGAACTCGATTATGAAGAACCAGAGCAAACAGGCAGTGGTGATGGCTATGCCAAAGAGATGAGTAAAGCCTTTATTGACGCTGAAATGGCACTGTTTGCCGCACAAGCAAAAGAAGTGGATATTATTATTACCACAGCGATGATCCCTGGAAAACCTGCACCAAAATTAATTACCGAAGCTATGGTTAATTCAATGAAGTCGGGCAGTGTTATTGTCGATTTAGCTGCGGCTGGTGGCGGTAATTGTGAATTAACCGTGGCAGGTAAAGTAACTACCGTTAATGGTGTTAAAATTATTGGCTATACCGATTTAGTGTCGCGTTTACCTAATCAAGCCTCGCAACTTTATGCAAATAACTTAGTTAATTTAAGCAAACTCTTGTGTAAAGAAAAAAACGGTGAGTTCCAACTTGATTTTGACGATGTCGTTATTCGTAATATGACCGTCGTCAAAGGTGGCGAAATTACCTTTCCACCACCGCCTATTCAAGTAAGTGCTGCACCAGTTCAAGCTAAAGTTGAAACTAAAAAACTAGCAGAGCCTGTTGAAGAAATAGAAAAATCATCCCATAAAAAACACCTTAGTATGATTGTTGGTGCCTTATTATTTGCATGGCTTGCCAGTGTTGCACCTGCTGACTTTCTCTCTCATTTTACTGTGTTTATCCTCTCTTGTGTTATTGGTTATAACGTGGTGTGGAATGTGAGCCATTCGCTACACACTCCGCTAATGAGCGTTACTAATGCTATTTCGGGCATTATTGTGGTGGGGGCATTATTGCAAGTGGGCGAAAATAGTCTGGTGGTGCAAGTGTTAGCTGGGATAGCGGTGTTAATTGCTTCTATCAATATAGTCGGCGGCTTTATGGTTACCGATCGTATGTTAAAAATGTTTAGAAAATAAGGAGCAATATTATGGAACATTTAGTCACCACAACCTCAGGTTTTATTAGCGCAGCTTATATTATTGCGGCATTGCTGTTTATTTTTAGCTTAAGTGGTTTAAGTAAACAAGAAAGCGCACAAACAGGTAACTGGTATGGCATTGTCGGTATGGCAATAGCCTTAGTTGCCACTATTTCCGATGAACGTGTATCAAACGTATTTGTTATTTTAGTCACTATGGCGATTGGCGGTTTTATTGGCCTACGGTTAGCTAAAAAAGTTGAAATGACACAAATGCCAGAACTGGTAGCAATATTACACAGTTTTGTTGGTTTAGCCGCGGTGTTAGTGGGCTATAACAGCTATTTTAGTGTTGGACATGACCTAAGCTTACAATTTTCATCAACCGCAATGAATATTCACTTAAGTGAAATATTTTTAGGGGTATTTATTGGCGCGGTAACGTTTACCGGCTCTATTGTTGCTTTTGGTAAATTACGTGGCGTTATTAGTTCAAGCGCGCTAATGCTACCGCATCGTCATAAAATGAATTTAGCCGCTGGTGTGATTTCTTTTATTTTAATGATGAGCTTTGTTCAACATGGTGGCGGTAATTCGCAATTATTTTTAATGACATTGATCGCGCTAGTGTTTGGCTGGCATTTAGTGGCATCAATTGGTGGTGCCGATATGCCCGTAGTAGTTTCTATGTTGAATTCTTATTCTGGTTGGGCAGCTGCCGCGGCTGGCTTTATGTTAAGTAACGATTTATTAATCGTCACAGGTGCATTAGTTGGCTCATCAGGGGCAATATTATCTTACATTATGTGTAAAGCGATGAATCGTTCATTTATTAGCGTAATAGCAGGCGGTTTTGGTACTGACGTGGTTATTGATGATGATAAAGATTACGGCGAGCATATTGAAACGAATGCTGAAGCGGTTGCTGATTTGCTGCGTGAAGCAAAATCGGTCATTATCACCCCAGGTTATGGTATGGCAGTAGCACAAGCGCAATACCCAGTATTTGAGCTAACTCAGCAATTAAAAGCCAAAGGCATTAAGGTACGTTTTGGTATTCATCCCGTAGCAGGACGCTTACCAGGACACATGAATGTATTGTTAGCAGAAGCGAAAGTACCTTACGACATAGTATTAGGCATGGATGAAATCAACGATGATTTTAGCGATACCGATGTGGTGTTAGTGATTGGCGCGAACGACACAGTAAATCCAGCAGCAAGCGAAGATCCCAATAGTCCTATTGCGGGTATGCCTGTACTTGAAGTTTGGCACGCTAAAAATGTGATCGTCTTTAAACGCTCTATGAACACTGGCTATGCTGGCGTACAAAATCCACTATTTTTTAAAGATAATACACAAATGTTATTTGGTGATGCTAAAGACAGTGTTGAGCAAATATTTAGAGCGCTGTAAAAATCATAACTGTTATTAGCAAAAATGGTAGGTTGTCACGGGCGCAGCGAGGCGCAACATTTATCTATCGCAGTAACATCAACCTACACTGTGCTGGCAAAAAGTTGTAGGTTGTCACGAGCAACGCGAGGCACAACAAACACTCATTTTATGAGTTAAATCAATTGTTTTTTCTCTTTTTTAGGGTAAAGTATCGGTAAGTAAAATAATAATAAGCAAATAGGGATATGGCTAAAATAACCAATTCACGCTTTCATTTCATTGAACAACTAATATGGTGGGAAGGGCAAATAAATGCTACCCACCTTACTGATAAATATAATATTACTCGTGCTCATGCCAGTAACTTACTCAAAGAATATCGCCAGCAATATCCAAACAATATAAGTTAT
>WGGB01000188.1 GCA_015491935.1 Alteromonadaceae bacterium | reverse complement strand
TTTATGGTGGGTTATTAGCTTCGTTGATTGATTGTCATGGTACAGGTAGTGCTGCGGCGATAAGTTATAAAAGAGCAAATCGAGATATGGACACTGAGCCTGCATTTAGGTTTGTAACGGCGGCTTTGAACATAAATTATTTGGCTCCCACACCCATGGGAGTAGAATTAGAGCTTATTGGTACTTTTAGCGAAGTGAAAGAGAAAAAAGTGATTGTAGATATTAGTTTATCTGCACAAGGAAAAGTTTGCGTGCAAGGGCAGGTTATTGCGGTGAAAATGCCTGATACTATGGGCTAAATTATATAATAAAAAACCTACTCAATAGAGTAGGTTTTTACTTATTAAAAACTATTTAAGTACTTTTTTAGAGCATTTTTTTAGAGTACTTTGGCAATAGATTGCGCTAAATAGTCAACGTTACTTTGAGAAATTCCAGCAATACTCATACGGCTTGAACCAACCATATAAATACTAAATTCATCTTGTAAACGCTGTACTTGTTCAGGGGAAATACCCAAAAATGAAAACATACCGCTTTGACGCGTAATAAAGCTAAAATCACGGGTTACGCCATTTTCAATGAGTTTATCAACAATTACTTGGCGGTTACCATTAATACGGTTACGCATTTCTTTTAATTCAATATGCCATTGTGCAGTTAATTCGTCTGAATTTAAAATGGTTTCAACAATAGCAGCACCGTGAGCAGGTGGCATTGAATAATTACAACGAATATCGCTTAGTAATACTGAAAAGGCAATATCAGCACTTAATGCTGTTTCGCCAATAAGAGAACAAGCGCCAATACGTTCGCGGTATAAGCCAAAGTTTTTAGAACAAGAGCTGCAAACAATCATTTCTTTTACGCTATCAGCCATTAAACGTAAACCGTAGGCGTCTTCATCTAAACCTTGGCCAAAACCTTGATAAGCCATATCAATTAATGGCATAAAACCAACCGTTTTAGCTACTTCAGCCACTTGTTGCCATTGTTCGTTATTTAAGTCCATACCACTGGGATTATGACAACAAGCGTGTAATAACACCACGTCATCACCACCGACTTCTTTCAAAGCATTAAGCATACCGTCAAAGTCTAAACATTTGTTTTCATAATCATAATAAGGATAAGTTTTAACGGTTAATCCTGCGGCTTGAAAAACACCTTGATGGTTTGCCCAAGTTGGGTTACTTACCCAAATAGTGGCATTATTTTTACATGAATTAATAAATTCAGCCGCTACGCGTAATGCACCCGTACCACCAGGCGTTGATACAGTACGCACACGATTGTTTGCGATAACTTGATGATCTGGTGTGAATATCAAGTTGGTCATTTTTTCATTAAATAACGGTGAGCCCGTAGGACCAATATATACTTTGGTATCTTCGGTATCTAAACGAAATTTTTCAGCTTTTTTAACACAATCTAAAATTGCAGTATGACCTGCTTCATTTTTATAAACACCAACCCCTAAATCAATTTTTTGTGGGTTAGTATCTTCTTTGTATTTAGCCAACAAGCCTAAAATAGGATCGGCAGGCAAAGCCTTTAAACTAGCAAACATGACGTGAATTACCTTAATCAAAAAAGAGGAATTTTAACCAATTAAACAATATTATTTAATTAGCGATAAAAACCGAGAAAATAGATAACTAGCATAGCTCAGAATGGGCTACTATTTAACCCCTGAATAGAGAAAAAGTGACGAAAAGGGCTAAAGATTTTAGTTTTTATAAATCAGTATTTGCCCTTTATTTATGTGTTTTTAATAAAAAACTATTCCTTTGGAAAGGATTTTTTAGCAATACGATAAGCATCTATTACAGCGACAAGCCATGTAGCTAGCATAAAATAACTTAACAAACTTAGCTGCTGTTGGCTAAAACCGCTGTTTATATTTTCTAATGCTTTGGCGATCGCCGCACTGTCTAGTGCAATTTCACCATTTTGTATTTTAGTTAAAATAGTCTCAGTTTTCGCTACCGCATCAGTAAAATAAAAATAGCAAGAAATAGCAAAGCTAAAAAATAAAATACCACCAGTAAGATATTTTTTTAGCATAAAATGACCGATACCGGGAAATATTAAACCAGAAAATAATGCGACTTTGAGAGGTTTTTTCATGCTTGAATAACTGCCTATAATTTTAATGATCTAGTTTTATTATACATTTTAATTTTAATTAATATCAGATACTATCTTGTCTGCTAAGTAGTCATTGTATTAAAAGCGCAGGAAATAATGAGTAAAACGGGTATTTATGAACAATTAATTACACAATTAGTTGAACAAAACTTAGATCGTGAATTTTTTTATGTCGGTGAACGGTTATTAGAGACAGGTGAAGCTACAACATGGTTATCGCGCTTCTTAACTCGTATCATTGAAATTGCAATGGACTCTGTACCAAGTGGAGACAATAGAGTTTATGAACAAATAAATTTAGCCAATTGTATTGTTCAGTGGCTTAGTCGGCATATAAAAGATGAAGCGCTAATCAGTGAAAATCTATTAGATAGTCAAGGTAAAATCCTTACCGCGTTGTTTGATAAAACGAACCCTATTTCGGCTGATTTACCCAAGTACGTTGAGTCAATTATGCCAATAACCGGGCTAACGCAGAGTGAATTATTTTGTGGCAGTAATGTTGGTGTTTCGTTAGAAACTGAGATTAAAAGAGAGATCCAGTCATCTGATAAAATATATTGGCTAGTATCATTTATAAAATGGGCTGGTATTCGAATATTTAAAAAGGAATTAGAGTCTTTTACTCGCA
>WGGB01000187.1 GCA_015491935.1 Alteromonadaceae bacterium | reverse complement strand
TTTATGGTGGGTTATTAGCTTCGTTGATTGATTGTCATGGTACAGGTAGTGCTGCGGCGATAAGTTATAAAAGAGCAAATCGAGATATGGACACTGAGCCTGCATTTAGGTTTGTAACGGCGGCTTTGAACATAAATTATTTGGCTCCCACGCCCATGGGAGTAGAATTAGAGCTTATTGGTACTTTTAGTGAAGTGAAAGAGAAAAAAGTGATTGTTGATATTAGTTTATCTGCACAAGGAAAAATTTGCGTGCAAGGGCAGGTTATTGCTGTGAAAATGCCTGATACTATGGGCTAGGTTACAGCTAAATTGAAATGTTATAAAAAACCGACTCAAGTGAGTCGGTTTTTTATGTTTTAATGGTATATTACAACACTTTAGCGATAGATTGCGCCAAATAATCTACATTAGATTTTGCAATACCCGCAATACTCATACGGCTTGAACCAACCATATAAATACTAAATTCATCTTGTAAACGCTGTACTTGTTCAGGGGAAATACCCAAAAATGAAAACATACCGCTTTGACGAGTAATAAAGCTAAAATCACGGGTTACGCCATTTTCAATGAGTTTATCAACAATGACTTGGCGGTTACCATTAATACGGTTACGCATTTCTTTTAATTCAATATGCCATTGTGCCGTTAATTCATCTGAATTTAAAATAGTTTCAACAATAGCCGCACCATGAGCAGGTGGCATTGAATAATTACAACGAATGTCGCTTAGTAATACAGAAAAAGCAATATCAGCACTTAATGCTGTTTCGCCAATAATAGAGCAAGCACCAATACGTTCGCGGTATAAGCCAAAGTTTTTAGAGCAAGAGCTACAAACAATCATTTCTTTTACGCTATTAGCCATTAAGCGTAAACCGTAGGCGTCTTCATCTAAACCTTGCCCAAAACCTTGATAAGCCATATCAATTAATGGCGTAAAACCAACTGTTTTAGCCACTTCAGCCACTTGTTGCCATTGTTCGTTATTTAAGTCCATACCGCTTGGGTTATGACAACAGGCGTGTAATAACACTACGTCATCACTACCGACTTCTTTTAAGGCATTAAGCATACCGTCAAAGTCTAAACATTTGTTTTCGTAATCATAATAAGGATAAGTTTTAACGGTTAACCCAGCTGCTTGAAATACGCCTGTGTGGTTTGCCCAAGTTGGATTACTCACCCAAATAGTCGCATTACTTTTGCACGAATTAATAAATTCGCCAGCTGCGCGTAATGCGCCTGTACCGCCTGGCGTTGATACCGTGCGCACACGGTTATTGGTTATTACTTGATGATTTGGTGTAAAAATCAAGTCAGTCATTTTCTCGTTAAATAAGGGAGAGCCAGTTGGACCAATATAAACTTTGGTATCTTCGGTATCTAAACGAAATTTTTCGGCTTTTTTAACACAATCTAAAATTGCAGTATGACCTGCCTCATTTTTATAAACACCAACCCCTAAATCAATTTTTTGTGGATTAGTATCTTCTTTGTATTTAGCCAACAAGCCTAAAATAGGATCGGCAGGCAAAGCCTTTAAACTAGCAAACATAACGTGAATTACCTTAATCAAAAAAGAGGAATTTTAACCAATTAAACAATATTATTTAATTAGTGATAAAAACCGAGAAAATAGACAGCAAGCATAGCTCAGAATGGGCTACTATTTAACCCCTGAATAGAGAAAAAATGGCGAAAATGGCTAAAAATTTTAGTTTTCATAAATCAGCATTTGCCCTGTATTCACGTATTTTTAATAAAACTATTCCTTTGGAAAAGATTTTTTAGCGATACGATAAGAGTCAATTACAGCAACAAGCCAAATAGCCAACATAAAATAACTTAATAAACTTAACTGCTGCTGGCTAAAACCACTGTTTATATTTTCTAATGCTTTGGCTATCGCCGCACTGTCTAATGCAATTTCACCATTTTGTATTTTAGCTAAAATAGTCTCAGTTTTCGCTACTGCGTCAGTAAAATAAAAATAGCAAGAAATAGCAAAGCTAAAAAATAAAATACCACCAGTAAGATATTTTTTTAGCATAAAATGGCCGATACCGGGAAATATTAAACCAGAAAATAATGCGACTTTGAGAGGTTTTTTCATGCTTGAATAACTGCCTATAATTTCAATGATCTAGTTTTATTATACATTTTAATTTTAATTAATATCAGATACTATCTTGTCTGCCAAGTAGTCATTGTATTAAAAGCGCAGGAAATAATGAGTAAAACGGGTATTTATGAACAATTAATTACACAATTAGTTGAACAAAACTTAGATCGTGAATTTTTTTATGTGGGTGAACGGTTATTAGAGACAGGTGAAGCTACAACATGGTTATCGCGTTTTTTAACCCGTATCATTGAAATTGCAATGGACTCTGTACCAAGTGGTGACAATAGAGTTCATGAGCAAATAAATTTAGCCAATTGTATTGTTCAGTGGCTTAGTCGACATATAAAAGATGAAGCGCTAATCAGTGAAAACCTATTAGATAGTCAAGGTAAAATCCTTACCGCGTTATTTGATAAAACTAATCCTATTGCGGCTGACTTTCCTAAGTACGTTGAGTCAATTATGCCAATAACCGGGCTAACGCAGAGCGAATTATTTTGTGGCAGTAATGTTGGTGTTTCGTTAGAAACTGAGATTAAAAGAGAGATCCAGTCATCTGATAAAATATATTGGCTAGTATCATTTATAAAATGGGCTGGTATTCGAATATTTAAAAAGGAATTAGAGTCTTTTACTCGCA
>WGGB01000186.1 GCA_015491935.1 Alteromonadaceae bacterium | reverse complement strand
TAAATTTCAACTTGGCGTTCACCTTCGTCGGTATGTTGTTGATATTTTATGGCTGATTCAGGTGATGCACCAAAAATACAAAAGTCACTATCGTTTAAATAAAACATATAAGGACTAGGATTACTGAGTTTTAATGCTTGATAGGCAGCAATAGTATCAACACAAGGTAAGCTAAAAGTACGAGAAGGCACCACTTGAAAGATATCGCCAGCGCGAATGTTTTCTTTTAACTGTTCGACAATGGCACAATATTTTTCATCAGAAATATCGACTTGAACTTCAGCTGGTGAATGTGGTGCATCGAGTGTCGGTTTTTTGGATTTTAAGCTAGATTTTAACTTGTTTTTTGACTGACTAATATCTTGTTGTAGCGCCGTTTTTATTTGCTGCACACGTTGCTGAATAGCTTGTTTATCATTTTTGCATTCAGCAAAAGAGAAAACATTACCAATGATCTCGCTGTGCTGTTTTTCATGGTCGATAACCACTAAGGTTTCAGCCAAGTAGTAAACAAAGTCAGGGCAAGTGTTTTCGCCATCGGGGACTTGTGGTAATTGTTCACTCATCGACATCATGTCAAAGGCAAAAACACCGCCTAAAAATACCGAAAAAGGATGTTGGTTTACATGGTTTAATTGATTAAATAACCGTAAACATTGAAAAGGATTAATCGCCTTTAAGCGGCTATTTTCGTCTAAATCGTCGGGAACATCAGCAAAAGTTGCAATAAGTTGCTTGCTATTATTTTTTAATTGTAGCCGCTGTAATTGGATAGTCTCTGGGTGCTCGGCTAACTGTTGTTGAGCAAAGTTTAATGCGTTTTCACCATTGACCGATAATGCGGTAAAGGTGACGATATTGCCGTGACAGACAATTTTTAGTGCGGCATCGACTAATAATAAGCTTTTTAATAAATGCTTTTTGTCGATTTCGGCAGATTCGAGTAATAAATTATTTTTGTTGCCTTGGCATAGCGTTTGGTACACGCACAAAGGATCGCTTTGGTAAGGCGCATTACACGTTATGCTTTGTACAGCACTATTTTGCTGCTTTGGTTGTTGTTGTACTTGTTGATCTAACTTAGTCATTTATGGTTTCCTAAAATTAATAATGGAGCGTCATCCAGCGTAAATGGGCAATAGCCACCAAATAAACCATGTTTTTGTTTTGTTCATGTTGTTTCCTGTTTTATTGTAGAAGATTGAAACATCAATCCTATCTGTTTTATTCTAAAACGAAAAAACCCGCTTATTGCTAAGCGGGTTTTTAAAATTCTGTTTTACATAGTATTTTACTTATGCATACAAACAAACATCACAACCCACTTAGTTTGAGTTATGCCACCACCAAATTTTGAGTGATTGTTGTGTTTGTATCATTATTGCTATCTTCTTTTCATTAATATAAGTAAAATTGTTAATACTCGCGAATTCAAGCATATTAAGTGCAAGCGTTTTTAACCCTTATAGAAGACAATATTATGGCGGCTGTGTCAACCACAGATTTAAAAAATTTCATCTTTAATGATCCCGAAAGTGGCAAGCATTGTCGTATAGATCTTCATAGTCATACTTCATGCTCTGACGGAGGACTTACACCTTCAGAGTTAATTGACCGAGCCGTTAATTTTCAATTAGATGTATTGGCTATTACCGATCATGACACGGTAAGTGCATTGGCCATTGCGGGTAATTACATTAAAGAAAAAAAGTTAGCGCTTAAATTAATTAATGGCATTGAAATTTCAACGGCTTGGCAAGGGTTTGAAATTCATATTGTGGGCTTGAATATTAATACTGATAACCAAACTTTAATTACTTTAATTGAAAATCAGCAAAAATTACGTGAGCAACGGGCAATAACCATAGGTGAAAAATTAACAAAATGTGGTTTTACTGATGTTTACGAAAAGGCTAAAACAATGGCTGGTGCTGGCTCAATAACTCGCGCTCATTTTGCTAAAGTACTCTTTCAACAAGGCCATGTTGCTACCATGCAAAAAGCGTTTGATAAATATATTGGTAAAGGCAAACGCGCTTATGTAAAACCTAATTGGTGTAGTATTGAAGAGGCTGTTGACGTGATCCATGCAGCAGGCGGCAGTGCGGTAATGGCACACCCTATTCGTTATGATTTATCAGCAAAATGGTTGCGGCGTTTAATTGTACAATTTAAAGCGGATGGTGGTGATGCTTTAGAAATTGTTTTACCGCAAATGGCACCACAACAACGAGAATTAATGCTAAACTATTGTTTAGAATATGATTTGCAAGCGTCAATGGGATCAGACTTTCATTATCCAAGCAAGTGGAGTGATTTAGGGCGCAATTTAACAATGCCTGAAAAAGCACAACCAGTGTGGGCACAGTGGAAAAGTTAGTTATGCTAAGAGAAAAATTAAAACAAAAAATTATTACTGTTTGTAATCACAAAATTGAGCAAAAAGGAGTTAATGTCGGCTTATCGTTTTATGCTTTCTTTGCAAATAAAAATGATGATCCCGAGCTATTGATGGAAGCGGCACAATAGTGGATATTGACACATAAATTAGATCATTTTGAAAAAGCAGTAAAAATTAAAAATATGGTTGAAAGTATATAGCTTAGCTCGTTCTTAGTTATATAATTTGTAGTCTAGGTGAATTATCTATAAAGCTTGAAGTTAAATGAAAAACAAGCAATAGGGGATATTATTATGAGTCAATTTTTTTACGTACATCCTGAAAACCCGCAAGGACGCTTGATGAAACAAGCGGTAGAAATTATTAATAAAGGCGGCGTTATTGTCTATCCGACAGATTCTGGTTATGCCTTGGGGTGTCATATCGGTGACAAAAAAGCGTTAGAGCGTATCTGTCAAATTAGAGATATTGATAAAACCCATAATTTTACATTAGTGTGTAGTGATTTGTCCGAAATTGCTGAATATGCGCGTATTGATAACACCGCCTTTCGTTTGTTAAAGCATAATACGCCCGGTGCTTATACCTTTATTTTTAAAGGGACTAAAGAAGTGCCCAAACGTTTATTAAACGATAAGAAAAAAACCATTGGCATTCGTATTCCTGACAACAAAATAGCGCAAGCATTATTAAGTGAGTTAAAAGAACCTATTATGTCAACCACGCTGATTATGCCAGGTGAAAATATGGCTGAATATGATCCTGAACATATTCGTGACATTTTAGAACATCAAGTTGATTTAATTATTAACGGTGGTTATTTAGGTGAACATCCCACTACCGTGATTGATTTTTCTGAAGGTGATGCTGAAATTTTACGTGTAGGTGAAGGCGATGCCACGCCATTTGAATAAACAAGCTTTTAAGTGTAAATGAAGACAAGCCAACTAGCTGAAAAAAAGGCTCAAAAAGTTGCAGGTGAAATGCAACAGCAAGTGCTACCTTTTGCGCTGATTCATGGCGAAACTATGGTTGAAAAGCCGCAAGATTTGTTTATTCCGCCAGATGCGTTAGAAGTGGTGCTAGAAAATTTTGAAGGGCCGCTTGATTTATTACTCTATTTAATTCGTAAACAAAAGCTCGATATTTTAGCACTACCTATTGCGCAAATCACTCAACAATATATGCACTATATTGACTTAATGACTGATTTGAAAATGGAATTAGCGGCTGAATATTTAGTGATGGCGGCTATTTTAGCGGAAATAAAATCACGATTATTATTGCCTAAATTAACGGTAGCTGAAGATGAAGCCGATCCACGTGCTGAGTTAGTGCGCCGTTTGCAAGAATATGAAATTATTAAAATTGCCGCGCAAGCCCTTGATCAATTACCACGCTTAGAGCGTGATTTGCATCACGTTAATCTAGCCTTTGCTGATAACTGTGTTATGCAGGCATCAACTAGCAATATTGAGTTGGCTGACTTAGTTAATGCGCTACAAACCGTACTTACGCGTTGTGATGCTTTTGAACATCACTATATCAAAGCGGAAACCTTATCAACGCGTGAACGGATGTCGTTAATATTAACGCAACTAAAAAATTCGTCAGTAGAGTTTACTGAATTTAGTCAATTATTTACACCACAAGAAGGGCGCGCAGGGGTAGTGGTTAGCTTTTTAGCTGTTCTTGAATTGATTAAAGAGTCGTTAATTGAATGTATTCAAAGCCAAGCATTAGGTACTTTGCAAGTACGTTTAGTCACAGGTAAATAAAATGTCAGAAAAACAAGTTAACAGCTCAAATACCCTTCAACAAAGTAACAATAAAGCGCTAATTGAAGCAGCATTATTTGTTAGTGATAAGCCGCTTAGTCTTGAAAAATTACAACAATTACTTGTTTTGCAACAAACAACGACGCAAGGCACTATTTCCCGACAACAAAACCAAGAAAAGTTTTTATCAAAAACAGACATTAAGGCGCTTATTAGTGAATTAATGACAGATTATCAGCACAATGGTATTGAATTAGTTCACGTTGCCTCAGGTTATCGTTTTCAAGCAAAAGCACAATTTAGCCAAGCACTAACAGGGTTGTTTCAAGAAAAGGC
>WGGB01000185.1 GCA_015491935.1 Alteromonadaceae bacterium | reverse complement strand
CTTTAATATAAGTCATCTGTTTGAATTGAATGATGATATTTTTAACGATTCCATAGCTTAAAATCACGATTACTTAATGATGATAATTGTAGAATTATGTGCCACTTTATTGTGTTTAACACCATAAGCTAAGTTTTTAATTACCAATTAAACCATTAATATGAGCGACAACACTACGTCCTAACGCACTTAACGCATACCCACCTTCTAACATAGAAATAATACGGCCTTCGCTATATTTATTGGCAATAGTTTTAAGTTCATCTGTTACCCAGCGATAATCCGCTTCGGTTAAACTAATTTGTGACATTTCATCTTCAATGTGAGCATCAAAACCTGCTGAGATAAAAATAAGTTGCGGCTTAAACTTTTCTAATGCGGGTAGCCAATGCTCTGTTATCGCTTGGCGAAACTCTTCGCCTTTTGTTGTTGCTGGCAATGGCGTATTTATTATTGGTGGTGTATCGCTCGCTTGCATTTCAAAGGGGTAAAAAGGGTATTGATAAGTAGAGCAAAATAAAAATTTATCTTTAGTTTGCGAATTTTGTTGAAAAACATTGCGCACTATATCTTCGCTGCCATTGCCATGATGCACATCAAAATCAACAATAGCAATGCGATCTAGGTTGTACTTTTGTTGTGCGTAAGCGGCAGCAATAGCAATATTATTGAAAAAACAAAAGCCCATGCCTTTATCGTGTTCGGCATGATGTCCTGGTGGACGAGTAGCACAAAAAGCTGAAGAAATTTCTTTGTTCATCACTAAGTCAACAGCGTTTATTCCCGCGCCTGCAGAATACAATATAGCCTCTAGTGAAGCGCTATTCATGCAAGTATCATCATCTAATCGAAATATGGCTCCTTTTTCTTGTGGTGCATTAGCCAATACGTGGTCAATATAACTTTGCTGGTGAACCAAATTAAGTAAGTTTTTATCAATTGGGCTGGCATCAATTTGTCGCACAACATAATCAAGACCACTGCGAATTAGTTGATCTTGAATAGCATCCATGCGCTTAGGCGACTCAGGATGATGATCTCCCATATCATGATAATTACAGCGATAGTGACCAATAATACCAATGGGCATTTTTATTCCTTATTTTCAATCTTTTCATTAATATTTAGCGGTAACTCTAAACTAACCTCGTCAAAGTCATCAGACGGTTTACGAATAAAGCCTGACTTTTCAAAAACTTTTAACATAGGGGCATTATCACGTCGAACACAGGCGAGCAGTTTATCTAAACCTCGTTTTTTGGCAATAGCGATCATTTCACGAAGTAAGGTTCTTGCCATACCTTTACCACGTAAGCTTTCTTTAATAACAAAAGCCACTTCGGCACTGTTAATTGATTCTATATAATAATAACGTCCAACTGCCTGAATAACTTCACTTAAATTTTGTCTTTGGGTAAAACATAATGCTAAATCCTTATGCTGGTTAACACTAACTAAATTACAGGATTTTTCACGCGTCATTTGTGTGGCATGATGGTTGTAACGCATGATCAAGGTTTCTTTATTATGCGAATAAAAAAACTCTTGTAGTTTACGTTCATCTGCTGGCGCTAATGGGCGCAAAATGTAATTGACATAATTGAAGGTGAATTTTTTTAGTTCTATTTCACCCAATTCAGGCACTGAGCTGGGGCTTGCTTCTTGGTATTCTGGCACCCAATAATGTTTACGCACGTCGGCTAGTAATTGATCGCGAAATTTTGGATGAGCAATGCGAATTAACTCTAATGCCCGTTCGCGAATGCTTTTACCTTGTAAGGAGGCAATACCGTATTCAGTAACCACATAAGAAACATGACCGCGAGAAGTCACCACGCCACCACCTTCGGTAATATGAGCAACAATGCGTGATATTTTTCCGTCTTTAGTGGTTGAGGGTAGGGCAATTATAGGTTTACCACCTTTGCTAAGTGATGCGCCGCGAATAAAATCAACTTGACCACCAATACCACTATAAAATTGGTAACCAATAGAGTCTGACACCACTTGCCCCGTTAAATCAACTTCAATGGCACTATTAATAGATACCATATTATCGTTACGCGCTATTTTTACAGGAGAGTTAACGTGCTCAGATGGATAAAATTCCACATGAGGGTTACCATCAACAAAATCATATAAACGCTGACTTCCTAGGCAAAAAGTGACCACAGTTTTACCTTTATGAAAGGTTTTACGTCGGTTGTTAATCACTCCTTTTAGCATTAAGTCGATAACTCCATCGGAGATCATTTCACTGTGAATACCCAAATTTTTGTGATTGGCTAAATATTTAAGCACCGCTTCAGGAATTTTGCCGATACCTATTTGCAAAGTGGCGCCGTTTTCTACTAACATTGCCACGTATTGTCCTACTTGCTCACTAACACGAGCTGATTTTTCATCATGGTATTTTATGGGTAATTCAGGTAATGCTTGTTCAGTTTCAATAAAAGCATCTATTTGATTTAAATGAACAAAAGTGTGTCCATTGGTGCGAGGCATTTTTGGGTTGATTTGTGCAATAACATAATTGGCTGACTTAATTGCTGATGAAACGACATCGACACTCACTCCAAGAGAGCAATAACCATATTCATCTGGTGGGCTGACCATGATTAAAGCAACATCAAGTGGTAATACTTTTTCACTAAATAATTGTGGAATATCAGAAATAAAGCAGGGCGTATAATCAGCTCGTCCTTCGGCGATGGCTTGACGAATATTTTTACCACCAATAAATAGTGAATTTACTTTAAATAAATCTTTATGTTGTGGCTCTGCCCAAACATTATCCGAGAGAGTTAAAATATGCACAACTTCAATATCATGCAAGCCACTACTCTGCGCAATTAAGTTATCAATTAAGGCATTGGGCACGGCAGCATTAGAGCCAATAAATAACCGATTTCCTGATTTTAAAAAATCAGTCCATTGTACGTGAGTATTTTCTTTAGTTTGTAGCGACATAATGGCTGTTAGTTATCCTGAACATAACTTAAATATATAATTAAGTATGGGCTAAAAAATAAAAAAGTTGTTGATCACTATCAATTATTATTACAGCTTAAATGGTATAGCATTACTATTGTAGTAACCATTACACTTTGGTCTAATTCGCATTACGGTTGGTTAAATTAGCTAAAATATGAATAAATCAATTAGCGATTTAATAATAGATGCGCCTAACTGATTGAAAATTATTGTTTATTTTGTTGGTGTGCTATTTGCTTATTTAGCCTATAGTTTAACTTATACTTTACGTTTAATTAGGGGAATAGTATGTCAGTAAATATTGAAGATAGACCACTAGAAACAGTACGCGAAGAAGTTATTGATCAACTCATTATGAATTATAGTCATGGTGAATTATCTTATGCAGCCTTTGAGCGACGTTTAGATAAAGCAATGGAAAGTCAATCCACACTTGAATTAAAAGCACTTACTGATGATTTAACGCTTACTGTTGATAAAACGTATGTCGATAGTAAAAAACAAGAAATGGGTATTAACTTTACCGCAGGAGAAACTGAAGAGTTAGATCATATTGTTAATATTTTTAGTGGGAGCGGTCGTAGTGGTGCATGGAAGGTAGCTAAAGAAATTCGTTCAATTAGCATTTTTAGTGGTTCAGATATTGATTTTACTGATGCAAAATTTACTCAGCCAATAGTCAGATTAAAATTATTTAGCATCTTTAGTGGTGATAATATTTATATTCCTGAAAATATCAATATTGTGACTAAAGCATTTTGTATTTTTGGTACGATTGATAATAAAGCCCCTTCGAGCGCAGACAGAAATGCACCGACTATTATCATTGAAGGTTTTGCGCTTTTTAGTGGTATTGACATTAAAGTTAAACACACGTTAAAAGAGCACTTTGTCAATTTTGCAGATAATTTAAAGAAGATGTTTTCTTAATTTAATCATTTTGTCTTAATTTTTTATACGAGATTATAAATTAACGTCGAAAAGTGCTGACGCTAGGTCGCTACTATAAGGAAACTAGCGTAAAATAACGATAATTATTTTGTAAGCCTGATTATTAAAGACGAAAAACCCTAATGAAAAAAATATTTGAATTAACTCACCCTAAACTTAAATTAGCTCGCCGCGTAGATGCTATTAAGCACGAAATAAAAAAATACATTAAACGTGAGCGTAATAAAACCTTACCTGAAGATGTAGATTTTTGTGATTTTGATTGTAAGTTTGGTGATAAAGCTGAAGATGCAAAAGAGATCCACCTCTCTGAAATTAATAAGCATATTGATGCTATTGTGGCGCAAGAAAAAACCTCATTCTATTTAGAAATTATCGCCAAAGCAGGTTATCGTCAAACTAAGTCTGTAGCTGATGATGACGAAATGGATGCAGAGTAAATCGCATTAAGTAAGCGTTTACACTATGCTTACTTTATTGTATTGCTTGCTGTATCGTTAAATAAGACTGTGTAATTAAATAAGGCTAAATAAAGCGATTGAATTAAGTTTGACGGTTGACTACCTTTATTCTAGCACTTTTAGGCTCTTTTCCGTTCTCCTACATTATAAGGAATATTGTTATGCGTTTTTTGTCTCGTCGTTTAGTTATGCCTAATGATCTCAACTATGCTAACTCACTGTTTGGTGGTCGAGCATTAGAATGGATTGATGAAGAAGCGGCTATCTATGCTATTTGTCAGCTAGACACAAATAGTTTGGTGACTAAGCATATAGGGGCTATTAGTTTTGAATCGCCAGCATTGCAAGGTGATGTGGTTGAATTCGGCTTAGAGACTAAAAAAGTGGGTAAAACCTCAATTACGGTGACTTGTTTAGTACGTAATAAAGCAACTAAAAAAACCATCTGTTTAGCTGATGATATTGTGTTTGTTCAAGTTGATCCACACACTAGAGCGCCTATTCCACATGGTAAAAATCAAAAGTTATTAGAACAACAAACTGCTGATGAAGTAAATGCGTTAACGATGTAACAGTTTTTAAATAGAGACTAAACAAGTTCATAATAACAGCAATATAACAAGCTAGCATGACAACTTTCTATGCCAGAAAATTATGCCAGAAAACAATGTCAGAAAAGAATAAAAAAATATTTATTATTGGCCTACCACGAACAGGTACTACAAGTATTTGTGTGGCTTTACTTAACTTAGGCTATAAAGTCGCTCATACTGCTTATACTCAGCCTTGTATAGATACTGCGGAAGTTATTGCTGATACGCCTGTTTTTTGTGATTACCAAAGCTTAGATCAACAATACCCTAAAAGTAAATTTATTTATTTAACGCGTTCGCTCGAGTTATGGTTACCGTCAATAAGACAATTATTACAACGGATGCATAAAAACATTGTCCGTCGAGATGGTGGTTTTAATCCTATTTTAAAGCGCTGCTATCAAAACACATTTTCACCTTTTGAATTAGATGATTTTACTCAAGATGAATTTTTAACGGTTTGTTATCAAGCACATCAACGAGAAGTCTTCAGTTATTTTGAAAATAGAGCGTCTGATTTGTTAACGATAGATGTCAGCAAATCAGATGCTTACGAACAAATGCTTAAATTTTTACCATTACCCGTTATAGATGAAAATATAGTAGAGGGGCTTGCTAAAAACGTTTTTGAAAAAATCAATGTTGGCGGTAAAATTACCGCATGGAATAAAGTGAGAAATGAGTTAAAAATTGATTCACACTTAAAATAAAAAAGTCCAAAATTAATTATTTTGGACTTTTGAATAGTGTTTTTATAATCGCTTTTTTAAGCGTTTTGTTTTATTTTTGCGCTTGCTTTCTGCGACGCGCCGCTCCAAAGCCAACTAAACCTAGGCCTAAAATAGCTAATGTTGCTGGTTCAGGAACTGTGGTTGAAGAAAAACTAAATGTTCCGCCGTTAAAACCATTGCTACTTTGGGTTGAAAATATCCATTGACCTGATGTTGGATTATAGCCATTGCCATAAATGGTACCTGTACCGTTAACAAGTGCAAATGATGTAGACCCAGAAGTAACAATTTGATTAGATACAATACTTGTTAGGTCAAACCAAAAATCACCTACAC
>WGGB01000184.1 GCA_015491935.1 Alteromonadaceae bacterium | reverse complement strand
TTATGCCGCGAATTAACTGCATTGATTATTTATACCTTGCATACGTTGAACAATACTTAACACTATTGAAAAAACCGACGAATTATATCTCAGTTGTGTCAAATAATCAGCATCTGCGGTAAATTTATTCAGCAAAATATTTAGTTATCGCAATTGTATTTTGTTTTAGCTATTTTAAAGTGCCTTAAACGTACACCTAAAATAATTAATACGCTAAAGTAACTCACCAAACCTAGTGTTATCGCTATGATTAAATTAATTATTTTATCAAACAAAGAAAATCCCAACCAAATTGAAAAATGAGGAGAGAACCAATAAACACAAGCGGCCATCACAATAGCGGCTAACAATATTTTAGCTAAAATAAACCACATACTTTTAGAAAAATGAAAAACGCCTTGCTTTTTCAAACCTTGATATAGCCAATACGCATTAAGTGTGGCAGACATTGAAGTGGCTAACGCTAAGCCCACATAGCCTAAAAATGGTGCCAACATTAAATTAAATATCATATTGGCCAGCATCGCTTTTATGCCTATTTTTACGGGCGTTTTAGTATCTTGACGGGCATAATAGCCAGGTGCCAACACTTTAATAAACATAAAACTGACCAAACCAGCAAGATAAGCATATAAGGCTAGAGAAACTTCAACCACTTCGGTTTGGTTAAATTCACCGTGCATAAACAACACCATAATAATAGGCTGAGCAAGCACAATTAAACCAGCCATTGCGGGTAATCCAAGCAAGGTAACTACTTTAAGCGCCCACGCTACGGTTTGCGTAAATTCATGCTTATTTTCGTCAGTATGTAAACGTGAAAGGCTGGGTAATATAACCGTAGCAATACCAATTCCAAATAACCCTAATGGAAACTCCAATAACCTATCAGCGTAATATAGTGAAGCAATAGACCCAGTCACTAAAAAACTAGCAATAACAGTATCGAGTAATAAATTAATTTGTGTAATTGATACGCCAAACAACGCAGGCATGATCAGCATTCTTATTTTTTTGACTCCTAGTGCATTCCAAGCCCACTGGGGCTTCACTAAACCACCCGCACGATATAAAAAAGGTAATTGAAATAAAAACTGTGCTAAACCACCTAAAAAGACGCCCCACGCTAAAGCATACGCAGGTTCTGCAAACATTGGCGACAAATAAATTGCCGCCGAAATAATAGCAACATTGAGCAAAACGGGCGTAAAAGCCGATACTGCAAATTTCCCTAGCGTATTCAAGACAGCGCCAGACAAAGCGGTAAAGCTAATAAACCATAAATAAGGAAAAGTAATTTTTAATAAGCTTGCAGCTAAATCAAACTTTTCTGCTGCGGGCCCATCATTGAGCCAATCAATAAACCAGCCGAAACCAAAAAGCATCACAAAAATAGGTGATGCAATAACACCAAACAGTGTCACTAGCGACACCAGCACACCTAATGTTCCTGAAACTTGGGCTATAAGCTGTTTAGTTTCGCTGCGACTATCGTCAATAGATAAACCATTTTCAGCATCTTTACTTTGATATTCACTTAATACGGGCACAAAAGCCTGTGCAAAAGCACCTTCGGCAAACAAACGTCTTAAAAAGCTTGGGATTTTGTTCGCAAAGAAAAATACATCAGCACCACTACCTACGCCCATAATATTGGCAATAACCATATCGCGTAACAATCCTAGCACACGAGAAATCAACGTCATGCCACTAACAATTAATCCTGATTTTATTAATTTTTTGCTCAAAGTTATTCCTGAAAAATGCAGTAAAAAATCGCGTTATTTACTGAGACCTTATCATAAAAGTTGTTGCCGTGAATTATGCGGTAGTTTTATCCATTTGAACAAGCAATTAAGTAAATTTATTCATTTTTTAGACGCTTTAATTATAATAAACAATCGAATAAATAGACGAACAATCTTATATTATATAAAATAAAGCGTGAAATAGTTTGACAAACATTGAAAAAAAAGGCATATTTCGTCGCCTTAAATTTTGGCTATATTTTATTATTTTTAGGAGTTCACCTTGGCTAACTCAAAGTCTGCTAAGAAGCGCGCAGTTACATCTGAAAAGCGCCGTCAACACAATGCAAGTCGTCGTTCAATGATGCGTACTTTAGTTAAAAAAGTAATCGCAGCAATTGACGCTGGTGATAAAGAGCTTGCAACAAAAGAATTTGCTACTGCAACACCGATCTTAGATCGTTATGCAACTAAAGGGCTTATTCATAAAAACAAAGCTGCTCGTTCTAAGAGCCGTTTGTTAGCAAAAATCAACGCTCTTTAATTATTTATTAATTACTGATTTTTCTTTTAAAAAACCGACCTTGTGTCGGTTTTTTTATGCCTAAATTCTACTAATTTCCAATAACATCACAAACATCCTTGCACAATAGCCACTTTTTTCTTAGTCTTGACGCGATATTATTATTGGACTGCTTCTTATGACTATAAAAAAAACACCTAAAATGAAAATAACGAAAACTAAAATGATTAGTACTAAAATTGCCGCAGCGCTTATTTTAGCGGTAAGCACCTTAAGTGCTTGTAATAATAAACAAGTTACACAATCTGTTAGTTATGACTTATTGCCACAATATAAAGATAGACTCGATATTTATAAAACAGTCGCGTTAAAAGCTGATATTAGTAATTTATCAGCAAATCAAAAACAACTTATTTCATTATTAATTGATGCCTCAAAAATTGTAGATGATATTTTTTGGCAACAAGCTTTTGGTCAAGATAAAAAAACATTTTTAGCCAATATTAAAGATGAAAAAGTACGCCGTTTTGCCGAAATAAATTATGGCCCTTGGGATAGATTAAATAGCAATAAACCTTTTTTAACCCATTTTAAAGAAAAGCCATTAGGTGCGCAATTTTATCCCGAAGATATGACTAAAGCTGAATTTGAAAAAGCACAATTTGCCGATAAAAAAGGGTTATATAGTGTTGTACGTCGTGATCAAAATGGTAAATTAATGACTATTGCCTATTCAGAAGAATATAGCGATAAAATTAATCGTATTGCAGCTATTTTAGATCAAGCAGCAAAATTTGCTGATGATAAAGAATTTGCCAATTATTTAACTATGCGCGCAACAGCATTACGCAATGATGACTACCAAGCTTCAGACTTTGCATGGATGGATATGAAGAATAATCCTATCGATGTCGTTATTGGCCCAATAGAAACGTATGAAGACCAATTATTTGGTTATCGTGCTGCTTTCGAGTCTTATGTTTTATTAAAAGATTTGTCATGGAGCAAAAAGCTTGCTCGTTACGCACAATATTTACCCGAATTACAAAAAGGTTTACCTGTCGCAAAAAAATATAAATCAGAAGTGCCTGGCAGTGATGCTGATTTGAATGCTTACAACGTTATTTACTACGCAGGAGACTCTAACGCAGGCAGTAAAACTATTGCCATTAATTTACCTAACGATGAGCAAGTGCAACTTAAAAAAGGCACACGTCGCTTACAACTTAAAAATGCAATGCGCGCTAAATTTGATGCAATAATGTTACCTATTGCAGAGCAACTAATTGTACCTGAGCAACGAAAAAACGTCACCTTTACCGCATTTTTCGCCAATACTATGTTTCATGAAGTGGCTCACGGTCTAGGGATAAAAAACACATTAAATGGCAAAGGCACAGTACGCCAAGCATTAAAAGATCATGCTAGCGCACTTGAAGAAGGTAAAGCGGATATTTTAGGGCTATATATGATCCGTCAGCTGCTCGCTAAAGGCGTAATTACCGAAGGTACACTACAAGACTACTACACCACTTTTTTGGCTGGTATATTCCGTTCTGTGCGTTTTGGCGCCAGTTCAGCACATGGCAAAGCAAACATGGTCCGCTTTAACTATTTTGCCGAACAAGGTGCTTTTAGTGAAAATGAGCAAGGCTTATATAGCGTGAATATTGAAGAAATGACGCAAGCGATTAATTCATTGTCTGAATTAATTTTAACTTTGCAAGGTAATGGTGATTACCAGGGTGTTGATAAACTAGTCAAAGAACGCGGCATAATCAAGCCTAATTTAGCAAAAAGCTTAGCGAAACTTGAAACAGCTAATATCCCTGTAGATATTGTATTTGATCAAGGTAAAAAGATTTTGGGGCTTTAAACATAACCAGTAAAGATTAAACATTGCTAACAGATTAAGTTATAGTAAAAAGCGAAAACATTGATTTTCGCTTTTTTTATGCCCTAAAAATCGCCTTTTAAAACAAAGTTTTTTACTTTATAGTGAATCAGACTTGTTAACAAAGTATTAAAAATAAGGCAAACTATGACAGCATACGACTTTATTATTATTGGCGGCGGCTCTGCGGGCTGTGTTTTAGCCGAGCGTTTATCAGCCTCGGGGAAATATCAAGTGTGTTTACTTGAAGCAGGCCCTAGTGATAAACATTGGAGTATTCATTTGCCGCTAGGTATTATTGAGTTAATGAAGAATAAAACGCTAAATTGGCAATTTAATTCAGAGCAAGAATGTAGTCAAAATGATCGCTCTATTTTTAATCCGCGTGGTAAAGTGCTAGGTGGTAGTAGCTCAATTAACGCCATGTTGTACGTACGTGGGCAAAAACAAGATTATGACCACTGGGCTGAATTAGGTAACGACCAATGGAGTTTTGACAAAGTTTTACCTTATTTTAAAAACACCGAACATCAAGAACGTGGTGAAGATGATTTTCATGGTGTTAATGGTGAACTTAATGTTGCCGATTCACGTTCAAAAATAGCCATAGGTGATGACTTTATTAGCGCCGCTCATAATGCTGGCTATCCACTCAATGATGATTTTAACGGTATAAACCAAGAAGGGGTTGGTTATTATCAAGTAACGCAAAAAAATGGTAAACGATGTAGTGCCGCTGAGGCATTTTTAACCCCTAATTTAAATCGCCCTAACCTCACAGTTATTACTGATGCTTTAGTACAAAAAATAATTATTGAAAATAAACAAGCCAAAGGTGTGTGCTTTAAACGTAAAGGCAAAACTCATCATATTTTTGTAAATAACGAAGTATTATTAAGCGCAGGTGCTTTTAACTCGCCACAAATTTTAATGTTATCAGGTATTGGCGATAAAACTGAATTAGCAAAACACAACATTGAGGTTATTCACGACCTAACAGGCGTGGGAAAAAATTTACAAGATCATGTTGATGTCATGGTAGTGACTCATCATAAACGCACCGATGTGCTTGCCTATAGACCAAAATCTTCACTCTGGTTTATCAAACAAGCATTGCAATATTTCACTAAAAAACGAGGTTTACTCACTTCAACCGTTGCTGAAGCGGGTGGTTTTATTAAGTCATCAGCAGAGCTTAAACGCCCTGATTTACAACTACATTTTATTCCTGCGGCAATGGACGATCACGGTCGTAATAATAAAATGCTGCTTAATTATGGCGTGTCATTGCATACTTGTATTTTACGCCCAAAATCTCGAGGCACAGTAACACTTCATAGTAATAATCCTAGTTGTCATCCTAAAATTCACCTGAATATGCTTGCTGATGAAGAAGATCAAAAAAACATCATTCGCGCAGTAAAAGTTGCTCGTACCATTTTGGCGCAATCACCATTAAAAGAAAATAATGGCCAAGAGATATTACCGGGTGAGAAAATACAAACGGATGAAGACATTTTGACCTTTGCTAAAAACAAAGCTAACACCATTTATCACCCCGTTGGCACTTGTAAAATGGGTAATGATGGACTTGCCGTGGTTGATCAAAGTTTAAAAGTACATGGCATTGAAAACTTAAGAGTGGTTGATGCCTCAGTTATGCCGACGTTGATCAGTGGTAACACCAATGCCCCTACCATAATGATCGCGGCTAAAATTGCCGATGATATTCTAGCTAAGTATCATGCTTAATGATTGTATGTCATCTAAATGGCATGATACAAAAAAGGGAAGCGTCAGCTTCCCTTTTTATTAGTTTAGATAAAGACTAGCAATTAAAAGCTAAATTCATCTTCATCTAAAGCCATCATTGCGCTCGCGCCATTTTCAACACACGCGGCATGACCTGCTGCTCTTGGCAATATACGCTGCATATAAAAACGTGCTGTTTTAATTTTCGCTTGATAAAACGCTTTATCTTCGTCACTCGCCGCTAGTTTTTGTTGTGCCACTTTCGCCATTTTAGCCCAAAAATAAGCCAGCGTTAAATAACCAGAATACATTAAATAATCGACTGACGCGGCACCAATCTCATCAGGATTTTGCATCGCTTTCATACCTAACGTTTCGGTCATTTTTTGTAAATCACGACCAAAATTCATAATCGGTTGAATGAATTCTTGCATCGCTTCATTATCGGAATTTTCAACACAAAATGCCGTTACCTCTGCGCCAAATGGTTTTAAAATTTCACCTTTTGAACCTAAAATTTTACGTGCTAATAAATCAAGTGCTTGAATACCTGTTGTACCTTCATATAGACAGCTAATTTTAGTATCCCGCATTAACTGTTCCATGCCCCACTCTTTAATAAAACCATGACCACCAAAAACTTGTACACCATGACTAGTACATTCAAAACCAAGTTCGGTTAAAAAGGCTTTAGCAATTGGCGTTAATAAGGCAAGTTTAGTGTCTGCTGCTGCTTTTTTCTTTTCATCTTTTTCAGCGTGCATAATATCAACAAGCTGAGCTAAGTATGAAACTAGCGCACGACCACCTTCGGCAATCGATTTTTGCGTCAATAACATACGACGAACATCAGGGTGAACAATAATTTTATCCGCAGGGCCATCTGGATTTTTAACACCCGATAATGAACGCATTTGCAAACGGTCTTTCGCGTAAGTTAATGCCCCTTGAAATGCCGCTTCGGCCGCCGCAACACCTTCATAAGCAACCCCTAAACGGGCGGCATTCATAAAGGTAAACATACAATTTAAGCCACGATTAATTTCACCAATTAAATAACCTTTTGCGCCATCAAAGTTAATCACACAAGTTGCATTAGCATTGATACCCATTTTATGTTCAATAGAGCCACAACTTACTGCGTTACGATCCGCAATACTTCCATCTTCATTAACATTATATTTAGGTACAATAAATAAAGAAATACCGCGGCTACCTTCAGGAGAACCAGGAATACGCGCAATAACAATATGAACAATATTGTCAGATAAATCATGTTCACCAGCAGAAATAAAAATTTTAGTCCCCGTTAATGAGTAACTACCATCGTCGTTTAATTCTGCTTTGGTACGCAGCATACCTAAATCAGTACCACAATGAGGTTCAGTTAAACACATAGTACCAGTCCAATTACCTTCGACTAATTTTGGCATAAACATTTGTTTTTGTTCTTCACTACCATGGGCTTCAATAGTTGCTAGCGCACCATGACTGAGTCCCGGATACATAGCAAAACTATGATTAGCACTCGAAAACATCTCGGTAATGGCAGTATTTAATGAATGTGGCAAACCTTGCCCACCAAACTCCACGCTTTGCGCCAATGTTGGCCAACCACCTTCAACATATTGTTGATATGCTTCTTTAAAGCCTTTTGGGGTTGTTACTACGCCATCGTTCCAATGACAACCTTCAGCATCACCAGACTGGTTTAATGGTGCAACCACTTGCTCTGAAAATTTACCCGCTTCAGACAATATTGCATCAACCATATCAAGGCTAGCATCTTCATAACCTAAATTTTGATAATGTTGCTCACAGTTTAATAGCTCTTGCATTACAAATTTTATATCACGTTGTGGCGCTTTATATTCAGGCATTTTGATCATTCCTCATTATAGTTTTTACAAAATATTTCATAAAATATGACTAACCGCTTACAAGTGGTCGGACGTGTTAATTGAATTAATTAAAGCACTTTTGAGTGAATTTTCCCAGTAAAAAATATAAAAAGTGCCTTTACTTTGATTTTATCGACTAAATAAAACCTTTTATCGTATTTAAGCATAAGAAACTTGATGCACACTCAAGACAAACATAGAATGAGTTTAGTAAAAAAATTGTTAAAGCCCTCTTTGATTAGGAATTATAATGAAAAAAAATTTAATAGCACCCGTTGCTATTGCCATATCAATTGCGTTAGTTGGCTGTAAAGCCACAACGACAGCAGATACTTTGGCGCCAGCACAGCAAAAAACGGTTCAACAAAAAAATACTAACGAACAAAGCAACCCGTTTTTTAGCGACTTTACGACTCCTTACGGTATTCCACCTTTTGAAAAAATAAAACATCAACATTATTTACCTGCTTTTGAACATGGTATTGAATTAAATCGTCAAGAAATAGCCGCTATTACTAATAATAAAGCAGCGCCAACATTTGAAAATACTATTGAAGCGATGGAAAAATCAGGTGATTTTTTAAATACTGTCAGTAGCGTTTTTTATGGGCTAACGGGCTCTATGTCAGATGATGAAATGCGTGCCATTGCTAAAGAAACATCACCAAAACTTTCAGCATTAAGTGATGACATTTCATTAAACAAAGCCTTATTTGCACGTGTTAAAGCCGTATATCAACAAAAAGATCAATTAAACCTTCGTGTTGATCAAAAGAAACTATTAACCGACAGCTATAAAAGCTTTGTTCGTGGTGGCGCCAATTTAAACAGTGCTGACGAAAAAACATTGCGTAGTTTAAATGAAAAATTAGGCAAACTAAGTTTAAAGTTTGGCGAAAATTTATTAGCTGAAACCAATAATTGGGAAATGGTTATAGATAATAAAGCTGATTTAGCTGGTTTACCTGATGACATTATTGCCGCAGCAGCCGTTACTGCTAAAGCACGAGGTCACGAAGGTAAATGGGTATTTACCACACATCGCCCGAGTAAAAATCCTTTTTTAACTTATTCTACCAATCGTAAATTACGCGAAAAAATTTACAAAGGTTATACCATGCGTGGCGATAATAAAAACGCCAACAATAACCAAAAAATTGCCGCAGAAATTGCCAGTTTACGCTTTCAAAAAGCACAATTACTCGGCTATAAAACGTGGGCAAATTATGTATTAGAAAATGCCATGGCAAAAAAACCTGAGAACGTTTTTAAGTTACTTGACCAAGTATGGCCAGCAGCATTAAAACGCGCCAAAGAAGAACGCGCAGATATACAAAAAATGGCGGATGCTGAAGGCGGACACTTTAAAGTTGCGGCATGGGATTGGTGGTATTACTCAGAAAAAATTCGTAAACAACGCTACGATATTGATGCTAGCGAAACTAAACCTTACTTTTCGTTAGAAAACACCTTACAAGGCGTATTTTACACGGCTAATCGTTTATGGGGTGTAACCTTTAAAGAGCGTAACGATTTACCTAAATATCACCCTGATGTGCGTACCTTTGAAGTATTCGATAAAGACGGTAGTTTTGTTGGTATTTACATGGCCGATCATTACGTACGCAAAAGCAAACGTGGTGGCGCATGGATGAGTAGCTTCCGTAAGCAAACAAAAATGTATGGTAAAAATATTACGCCTATTATTTATAACGTCACTAACTTTCCACGTCCTGTTGGTGATAAACCCGCGTTATTAACCTTTGATCAAGCATCAACGTTATTTCATGAATTTGGTCATGCGATACAAGGGTTATTATCAGACGGTTATTACCGTTCACAAACAGGTACTGCCTTACCGCGCGATTATGTTGAATATCCATCACAGGTAATGGAAAACTGGATGACAGAGCCTGAGGTCTTAGCCCATTTTGCTAAACACTATAAAACGGGTAAAGTTATTCCACAGACTTTAGTTGATAAAATTCAAGCCTCAGGTAAGTTTAACCAAGGTTTTGGCACCGTTGAGTATTTAGCCGCTTCATTATTAGATATGAGCTGGCATACATTAACCACAGCCAAGTTACAAGACGCTGAAAAGTTTGAACAAGGGGTTATGAAAAAAATTGGCCTTATTGATGAAATTGCACCACGCTATCGCACGGGCTATTTCTCGCATATCTTCTCAGGAGGTTATTCGTCTGGTTATTACGGTTATATTTGGTCAAACATTTATGATGCTGATACTTGGGTAGCGTTTAAAGAGAATGGTATATTTGATCAAAAAACGGCTGAAGGTTATCGTAAAAATGTACTAGAAACAGGCGGTACAGATGATCCAACCCTAATGTATCGTCGTTTTCGCGGTAAAGATCCTAGTGTAGAACCATTGCTAGAGCGCCGTGGCTTTATTTCTAAAAAGAAATAACCTTTTAAAATAAGCGAACAAAAAAGCGAGAGGATGAAAAATCCACTCGCT
>WGGB01000183.1 GCA_015491935.1 Alteromonadaceae bacterium | reverse complement strand
GCTAACCACATTGATGGTAATACATACCTAAAAATTCAGTTAAAAGGTAGGTTGACAGTAGATAAGAAGTATCTTGAAAAGGACATATATATTGCATTTAGAGATGAATCCGATTGGTATCTTTACCCCCATGATGATTTTGTTGAATTTATGCAAAAGCAGAAAATAGCTGTAGATTCTAGTTCATGGAAGGAGAAAGGACATTACAGTTGGCCAAGTTTATCTTCTAATTTTAAAATTCACCTTCAAAAATAAAAATAAAAATAAAAATAAAAATAAAAATAAAAATAAAAAATACTGCTATATTTTGATATCAATCAATAACTTACGTTATGCCTGCACACATCAGCTAAAAGTTAGCTAAAAGCAGCACAGTCGGCAATGTTTTTAATTCGAAAATATGCGGTTGATAAACAAAGCAATGCAGTATTGCTTGAGTGGTTTAAGCCTTATGAAAATTTCGCTTATCGTCGTGAAGGTGATTTAGCATCATTAAAAGATAAAAATAAGTTATCTAAAGCTATTATTGCTAAAAATGAATCTCCTTATGGTGCTGATCTTATTGATAAAATGGTGTTATTAATTAAAGAAGAATTACATCATTTTTATCAAGTGTTAGAAATTATGACAAGTCGCGGTATTAACTATGAAAATATTACGGCGGGGCGTTATGCTAAAGGTATGCTTAAACACGTAAAAACTTATGAACCTGATGCTTTGGTGGATAAGTTAATTATTGGTGCTTATATTGAAGCACGCTCGTGTGAACGTTTTGCTGCATTAGCGCCATTGGTCGATACTGAACTCAGTGATTTTTATATTTCATTATTGCGTAGCGAATCGCGTCATTATCAAGATTATTTGACTTTGGCAGAGGAAATAGCCACAGAATTTAATACAAAAGCTAATAATAAAAAAACTAAAAAAAGCATAGATGTTAACGCGCGGATAAAATTTTTTGGTGAGATTGAAGCGGAGCTTATTCAATCAACGGATGAAGAATTTAAATTTCATAGCGGCGTACCCGTTTGTTTATAGGAAACTAATGACATTATGTTAGTTATTTCAAATACTGTCTCTTTACCTGATGAAGAAATAGAATTAACCGCTATTCGCGCGCAAGGTGCTGGCGGGCAAAATGTTAATAAAGTTTCTTCGGCGATACATTTGCGTTTTGATATTAACGCATCAAGCTTACCTGACTTTTATAAAGAACGTTTATTAGCATTAAAGGATAAACGTATTACTAAAGACGGTATTTTAGTGATCAAAGCACAACAATTTCGCACGCAAGAAAAAAACAAAGCTTCAGCCTTAGCCCGTTTAGTTGAATTAATACAAAGTGCCACGGTTGTGCAAAAAGTTCGCCGTGCCACTAAACCGACCAAAGGATCTAAACTTAGACGTTTAGCCAGTAAAACCAAGCGCAGCCAAGTTAAATCATTACGCGGTAAAGTGACGGATTAAATGCTTTTTTGTTTTGGAGCATATCAATGTATACCAAGAACGAACAATCCATTAATTCACTTGAACGCCAATATATTTTATTAGTACAACAAGGCTTACCTTTATGCTCCAAGCAGTACTATGCTAAAAATAGTCTACAACTTGAAAAATGTAAGTCACAAATAAAAAATATTCAGTGATGTATTGCAAACTCATGAGGGTAAATCACATAGTGTGTTAAATAGTACAAAAATATTGAAAAAATAGGCTTACATTTTTATGGTTGGCTTTTGTCAATCGCCACGCCCGTGTTTTTGCCCAAACAGGCGACGTATGTAGTTAATACCAGTGTGTTACTTAACTGATACTAAAATAGGTAAATAAGACAGTATCTTAAATGATATTGCTGATGACACGTAGCTTATAGTGACTCGCTTTTAGGAGTATTTTTAACTGCGAACTTAATTTGAATAGACCCATTTTAATCTGAGCGGGTTTAATTCCTCGCCGCTTGCGGCGTTTGTAGGTTAGGCTTTAGCCTATCAAGTTGACGGCATAAATGCCGACCTATATTTATGTCATAATATACCTATCTTCGCGAAGCGAATTTGAACCTGAGTGAAAAGCCTTGGCGCGGGGTCGTTAATTCGACAAATTTTATGAGAAAAGTTATGAGCAAAGCATTAGATAAAATAAAGGCAAAAAGCCAATTACAAGCAGGGGAGGTTGCTTTGGTCGGTTCTGGTCCTGGAGATCCCGAATTATTAACTATAAAAGTATTACGCTTTATTGAACAAGCTGAAGTGGCTATTTACGATCGTTTAGTCAGTGATGGAATTATGGCATTATTGCCTGAGCATTGCGAAAAAATGTATGTAGGTAAAGAACAAGCCAAGCATTGTGTACCACAAGACGGTATTAATAAAATGTTGGCAGAGCAAGCACTGCTTGGTAAAAAAGTATTGCGCTTAAAAGGTGGCGACCCATTTGTTTTTGGCCGTGGTGGTGAAGAAGCTGAATATTTATTAGCGCGGGGCATTAGCTGTCATGTTGCCTCTGGTATTACTGCGGCTTCTGCCTGTACTACCTATGCAGGTATTCCTCTAACGCATCGCGGCGTTGCACAAGGTTGTACCTTTATTACGGGTCATTTACAAAATGATGGACAGTTAAATCTGCCGTGGCAAAGTTTAGTGAGTGATTCTCAAACCGTTGTTTTTTACATGGGTATTAATAGTTTACCTATGATCAGTGCCGAGCTTATCGCTCATGGTCGAGAGGCGGGTACGCCCGCCGCAATTATCCGTAATGGCACACGCTGTGATCAACAAGTATTACGTGGCACCTTAGCTTCATTGCCTGAATTAGTCGCTAAAAATAACATTAAACCACCTGCATTAATTGTATTAGGTAAAGTGGTTAATCAATTTAATGCTGCCAATATTGGTGAATTTGGTTACTTGAAATCTTTAGTCGCACCACAACAAAAAAAGGCGGTGTAATGAACTTATATTAATATTAAAACTTTTGCTGCAGTTAGTAGCTTATTCGTATGCTCTGTGAGCGCTTTTGCTTCACCTGTTCATTCCCCATTAAATGCATCGCGTTTATATAAAGATAATTGCCAAAGCTGTCATGGTGTTGACCGTTTAGGCGGTATGGAGCCAGCATTATTTCCTGAAAATTTGTCACGGTTGCGTAAAAATAAAGCGATAAACGTGATCAGTCATGGTCGTGCTGCCACACAAATGCCTGCGTTTGCTAAAAAGCTTTCAAAACAACAAAATGCTAGTTTAGTTGACTATATTTATACCGCGCCAAAAACAATGCCTAAGTGGGATTTAGCCGATATTAAGGCAAGTCATATTCAGCATTTTCAACAAAATAAGTTACCCAACACTCCACAATTTGATGCTGATCCAATGAATTTATTTATTGTAGTGGAATTGGGGGATCATAGCGCGACTTTACTTAATGGTGATACTTTTACACCGATCACAAGGTTTAAAACTAGACGAGCGCTGCATGGTGGCCCTAAATATTCACCTGATGGACGTTTTGTCTATTTTGCCTCGCGTGATGGTTGGATAAGTAAATACGATATTTACAATATGAAAGTGATCAGTGAGGTTAGAGCGGGAATTAACACGCGTAATTTAGCCGTTTCTAGTGATGGTAAATACGCTATTGTTGGCAATTACTTACCTCATAGCATTGTTATTTTAGACACCAACACACTAGAACCTATAAAAGTCGTTAAAGTCAGTGATAAAAAGGGGATCAGCTCTCGTGTTAGTGCGGTTTATAATGCACCACCACGTAACAGCTTTATTATTGCTTTAAAAGACGTTAAAGAAGCGTGGGAAATACCTTATAAAAACAATGCAGATTTTTCAATAAAGCGCATTAGCACACAAGATTATTTAGATGATTTCTTTTTTGATCCGGCTTATAAAAATTTAATTGGCAGTTCGCGTGAAAAGCATAATGGTGAAGTGATTGATTTAGATGCAGGTAAAAAATAGCCACCATAAAAATGGATGGAATGCCGCATTTAGGCTCGGGTATTACGTGGGATTACCAAGGTCGACAAGTTTTTGCCTCGCCGAATATAAAAGAGGGCTTAGTGTCGGTAATTGATATGACTAATTGGCAAGTTATTAAAGAGATAAAAATCGATGGTCCTGGCTTTTTTATGCGCAGCCATAGTAAATCGAAGTATGCATGGGTAGATGTGTTTTTTGGTCCACATAAAGACGAAGTACATATTATTGATAAATCGACATTAAAAATAGTGAAAACACTTATTCCTGCCCCAGATAAAACCTCGGCGCACGTTGAATTTACCAAAGATGGTAAATATGCGTTGTTAAGTATTTGGGATAACGATGGTGCTTTAGTGGTTTACGATGCTAATACCTTAAAAGAAATTAAACGTATTCCCATGAAAAAACCATCGGGCAAATATAATGTTTATAATAAAACCCATTATGAACGCGGTACTAGTCATTAACCTTAGTTAAAGGTTTTATCAAAATCTTGATAAAGTAGCGTCATATTTTCTGGCGTTACTTTTAACCATGCGCCTTGTTTATGCCAATCACCTAATACAATGCGTTTAGCTGGCTGGTGATTAACGCTGATATTATGTTCGGCAGGTCGATGGGTATGGCCGTGTATCAGTAATAAGCTCTTGCTTTTGTCTAGTTCTTTAATCACTTCACTAGGTGTCACGTCCATAATATCAAGCGATTTCCCTTGTTTGGCTTGTGCGCTTTTTTTTCGGTAGTTTTCAGCTATTTTTTTACGGACTTTAAGTGGTAAGCTTGTCATGATGAATTGCCACCACCAAGAACGTGATTTTTTACGAAATTTTTGATATTCAATATCTTGAGTACATAAAGAGTCACCATGCATGATTAATGTTTGTTGACCATATAAATTAATAATATGTTTTTCTGGTAATAATATTAGCCCTGCTTTTTTTGCATATTTTTTGCCGAGTAAAAAATCACGATTACCATGAATAAAGTAAAGTTGCGTATTGGTATTGGCGACTTGTTTTAATGCCATGGCAATAGTGTTAGTCAAATCACTGTCATCGTCGTCACCTATCCAATATTCAAATAAGTCACCTAAAATATAAAGCTGGCTTGCTTGTGGTGCTTCATTTTTTAAAAATGATAAAAAACAGGCCGTTATATCGGGCCTGTCTGTGCTTAAATGTAAATCTGCAATAAAATAGATCATTAAATAGTTTGTACGCTGTTTATTATTGACAACTAGCTTGTAGGTCGATGCTTGCCTCGACAGCAACACTCACACTAACAATCAATGTCGCGCCTCGTTATACTCGGGACGACCTACAGGCTAAACTTTTGTAGGTCGATGCTTGCCTCGACAGCAACACTTTTGTAGGTCGATACCTGCCTCGACAAATACTTAGTCTTCAACAACAACTTCTTCAATAATAATTTCTTCTTTGGGCACATCATCATGAAAACCCATGCGACCTGTAGGAATGCTTACCATTTTATCAACAATATCCATACCTTCTACTACTTCACCGAATACGCAATAGCCCCAACCTTGCTCTGTTTCATTTTTATGATCTAAAAAGTCATTGTCCGATAAATTAACAAAAAACTGTGCAGAGGCTGAATGAGGGTCATTTGTACGTGCCATGGCGATAGTGCCACGTTTGTTGCTTAAACCGTTATTCGCTTCATTTTTAATGGTGGCGTTGGTTTCTTTCTCATTCATACCTGAAGAAAAACCACCACCTTGTGCCATAAAGCCTTTGATAACACGATGAAATATAGTGCCATTATAAAAACCTTCTTTAGCATACTTAATAAAATTTTCAGCACTAATAGGAGCTTTGTCAAAATCTAATGAAATTTTAATATCGCCGAGGTTAGTTTTAAATGTGATCATGAGTTGTTCTCGTCTTTGTTAGTTAGTAGGGATAGTTAATTAGGGAATGAATTAAATTTTATTTATAAAGCAATTGTAACCTATTGTAGTGCAAATTTTAAATGTATGTTTTGTAAAATATTCCCTTTGCGTAATGATCAACCCTTGATGTTAAGGTACAATTACCCTTTTAAAACAATCAGTGATCACTCACTAGACAAATAGGATGCAAAACGCCCATGTTACAAATATATAATACCCTTAGCCGTAAAAAGGAAGTGTTTACTCCAATAACGCCAGGCAAAGTGGGTTTGTATGTATGCGGTATTACTATTTACGATTTATGTCACATAGGTCATGCACGTACTTATGTTGCTTTTGATGTGGTAGCTCGTTATTTTAAATATTTAGGTTATGAGTTAACGCACGTACGTAATATTACTGATATTGACGATAAAATAATTAACCGAGCCAATGAAAATAATGAAGCTTATACTGAATTAACTCAGCGTATGACGCAGCAAATGTATCAAGATTTTGATGATTTAAACATTATGCGTCCTGATATTGCGCCAACTGTTAGTGGTAATATGCCTGAAATTATTGCATTAATAGAGCGTTTAATTAATCGTGAGCACGCTTATGTTAGCGATAATGGTGATGTATTATTTGATGTGTCATCTTATAAAGATTATGGAAAATTAAGCGGACAAGACTTGTCTATGTTACAAGCAGGTTCGCGGGTTAATGTTGAAGAATCTAAACGCGATCCGTTAGATTTTGTCTTGTGGAAAATGGCAAAACCAGACGAACCTAGTTGGGATTCTCCTTGGGGAAAAGGTCGCCCAGGTTGGCACATAGAATGTTCAGCGATGAATTCAAAGTACTTAGGTACACATTTTGATATTCATGGTGGTGGTAGTGATTTACAGTTTCCCCACCATGAAAATGAAATAGCCCAATCTTGTTGTGCCTACGACACGCCTTATGTGAATTATTGGATGCATGGCGGCATGGTACAAGTCAATAAAGAAAAAATGTCTAAATCATTAAATAACTTTTTTACATTACGTAGCGTGTTAGATAACTATGATGCTGAAAGTGTGCGTTTCTTTTTAACGTCAAGTCATTATCGTAGTCAGCTTAATTATTCACAAGAAAACTTAGTACAGGCCAGAGCAGGGCTTGAACGACTTTATACTGCATTGCGTGGCGTTGAGTTGGTTGATGTTGAACTAACGGGCAATGAATATGTTAAGCGCTTTGAAAAAGCAATGAATGATGATTTTAATTGCCCTGAAGCGATTTCAGTGCTATTTGAAATAGCAAAAGAGCTTAATCGCATAAAAACCAGTGATAACCAACAAGCAGGTGAACTCGCTTATATATTAGTGAAATTGGGCGAAGTGTTGGGCATTGCACAAACATCACCAGAGAGCTTTTTTCAAGGGAATAGTCATGACAATGACAGTGAGTTAGCGACACAAGTTGAAGCGTTAATTGCGCAACGTAAGCAGGCGCGAGCCGATAAAAACTGGGCTGCTGCCGACGATGCCCGTGATAAGCTTGCGGCAATGAATATTATTTTAGAAGATGGTCCAAGTGGTACAACTTGGCGAAAAGGATAAAAGTTGCTTTAGCGGTAATTTTTTGAATAATATTTTTGAACATTAAAAAACCGATAAAGGTGATCTTTATCGGTTTTTTTAGCTCACTCTATAAGGCTCTTAATATTTAACTTTTAATATTCAGTTTTTAAGATCAGGCAATTTAGATTAAGTGCTTAAGACGCACTAAATGCGTTTATAAATAGCAAAGCTTAATGCCGGTTGGCTAATCACTAAGTTTTTATTGTTTATCGTTAATTGACCTTTATCCGTCGTTATTTTTTTATATTTACCCGCCAGTGTTTTTAATTGCACTGTTTGTGCTTCATTTTTAGTGTTAACCACAATAACGAGTTGTTGCTCAGGCGTGGTTTTACTAAAAATAAAAAGCCCAGCGGTAGGTTGTGAATATAAGGTTTTTTGTTGCTCCGTTCTTAATGCTAAATAGTGTTGATAAAGTTCTGCATATTGGCTAAAGCTTTGATAAAGCTCATTCGTTATATCAAAATTGTCATCGGCAGTGCTTTTATTATTCGCCAATAAATCATCGTCGTTATAACTTTTTACCTGTGATGGCATCATATCTTGACGAGAATCTTGATCGCCACCATCACCGACAAAACCTTGTTCGTCACCGTAATAAATAACAGGTATACCACGAGCTAAAAACATCAGTGCAGATGCTAATTTTAAGCGAGCTATTTTTTCTTGTTCACCATAATGATGTTTATCTTGCTTAAGCATATAAGCAAAACGCCCCATGTCATGATTACTAATAAAATTAACCAGTTCGTTAGCATTACTGTCTTGATCATTATAATAATGATCTTGGGCAAATAATTGTGCCAGTTTATCCGTGCCTTGTTGT
>WGGB01000182.1 GCA_015491935.1 Alteromonadaceae bacterium | reverse complement strand
TTAAGACTTTATCTTGTACTAACTTTCGTTGGGCTACGGTGCCTGTTAACATCATTGTGTTTACTGAATCAAAATAATGCAACGCTGTGCTTTCTAAATTTTTCTTCACAAGACTATCAGCTAAGGTGGTTTCATTATGAAAGAAAAACATAATCGTTGTCGTTAATAGCACCACAGCAATGATAATTAAGGCAAAATTGATTTTTTTAGCGATAGACATTTGCATAAACATAAAAATTCCATTGTTATTTTGTTTTTAAATATACCGTTATTGCGTTTAAAGCATAACCTTAAATAGCGTAATATTTATTCTAGCTCAATTTATTAACGATGTTATTAATAAATTAGCGTTATTTAAGTGTTTTTTATTGCGTTAGATTAATAAATGCACTTTAATTAGAGTGAATAATTAGATAGTTATAAAAGTAGTAATATAAAAATATAGCAAAGCCAAGATCTATTTACCAAGTAGAAGAAAACTGTATGAAAAATAATGTAGTGCCAACACGCCATGAATTACTCATGAAAGATAATGACTTTATTGTAAGTAAAACGGATTTAAGTGGAAAAATCACTTATGTTAATCAAACTTTTATGAAGTTTTCTGGTTATACTCAATCAGAAACCTATTTACACCAACATAAGCTAGTTCGTCACCCTGATATGCCACAAACTGTCTTTGACTTGTTATGGCGTACGATAAAAACAGGAAAAGAATTTAATGGCTATATAAAAAATATGCACAAAGATGGCAGTTTTTACTGGGTATTTGCCAATGTTACACCAAGCTTTGATAGCCAAAATAATATTATTGGTTACTACTCGGTTAGACGAAAACCAAGTAAACAAGCACTTGATAAAATAACACCTTTATATCAAACCATTCGTAAAGCTGAATTACAAGCCGCTAACAGTAGAGCAGCCATATCAGCAGGCAAAGAAATATTACAACAAACACTTAACCAGCAGGAGATGGATTATGACCAATTTGTACTCTCGCTTTAATCCTAGATTTATTGCCCGAGCGATCAGTTTTTTAATTGTCTTAATGCCTACTTATTCTTGGATTATGGATGGGCATGATCCCATGCTTATTGTTTTTTTAATTTTTGGTTTGATCTTAATGATCATTAACGAACAACAAATTAATCATAGATTAAAAATAACTAACGATATTATTCGTGTAGTTAATAATATGCAGCAAGGTAATTTAGAAGATCGCGTATTTCCTCTTAATCATAAAATGAAAATTCCCATGCGTGATGCTGCATTAGCCTTAAACGATAGTTTAGATCAAATAGAAACCTTTATGCGTGAAGTTGATACCGTATTTAATGCAATAGAAAAACAGCAATTTTATCGTCGTACTCAAGTTGCTGGCTTACATGGTTCATTCAAACGCTCTTTAACTCATATAGAACAAACCATCAATCGCATGGAAGAGGTGTACTGGCGCGATCAAAAAGATAATTTACTGAGCGAGTTAGATGGTATGCGTAATGTAAAACTGTTAAATAATTTAGCAGTTACCCAAACTGATTTAATGGCAATTGCCAATGAAATGAATGAAGTAGAAGGTGCTTCAAGAGATTCTGCAACAACAGCACAAGAAAGTGAAGTTACCGTAAAAGGGGTATTAAAAAATATTAACCAACTTATTCAGTCGATTGAAACCATGCGCGGCTCAACACAAATATTAAGTAACTCGAGTAAAGAAATAACCGAGGTCACTTCTTTTATTGCTGGCGTTGCCGATAAAACCAATTTACTTGCATTAAATGCCGCGATAGAAGCTGCGCGTGCAGGTGACGCAGGGCGTGGTTTTGCCGTGGTGGCAGATGAAGTAAGAAAACTTGCAGTTGACACAAAAGAAGCCACCGATAATATTACTCGTATTGTTGAACAATTAGTCAGTTCAAGTAATATTATTTATACTGATACCGAAAAAATGAATGAACTCTCACAAAAATCACAACACGCAGTAAATAGCTTTGAAAGTAATTTTTCTCGTTTTTCTGAAAACTCCCAACAAACCTTAGAAACAGTAAGTCATGCTAAATTAGTTGCTTATAGCTCTTTAGCTAAAGTAGATCATTTAATCTACATTCAAAAAGCCTATCGCGCAATAGATTCTGGGCGAGACTCTGAAGAAGCCAGAGCAGTAGAGATAGATGATCAACATTGTCGTTTTGGTGTATGGTTACAAGATAATGAGGGTGGCAAACAATATAGTCACTTACCGGCTTACAATCAAATTATGTCACCACATCATGGCGTACATAGCTATGTACATAAAGCACTCGGTATTTTAGCTAGCGATACATGGCAAACAGATACCGCACTACAACAGCAATTATTTGAATACTTTGTCACGACCGAGCAACAGAGTGAACAAGTCATTGCGCAATTAGATCAATTAGTTAAAGAACAACAATCATTTGATAGTCGTGCGACTAAATCAGGCGGGGTAGAATTATTTTAGCTGGTTATAATCATTATTTAAACATACAAGTGTAATAATTTATGGCAAAGTTTGGTCTATAACAATAAGCTTTTAACGCATATTTTGTTGTCTAAGCACAAATACTCTAAATATGCGTTAAATATATGCGTAAAACCAGCTTGCATACATAAAAAAACAACATAGGTTATAGGTTAAAAATTAAATGATAAACAGTCAGTTAGAAGTATTAACACAAGCAAAAGATTACCTAAGTACTGTTTCAACATATCACTATAATGAAGTCATAAAACCTAATTTCATTAGTTCTACTGGCGCTCATATTCGCCATATTATTGATCATTATCATGCTGTCATGTCAGGCATAATTGATGAACACATTAATTATGATAAACGTGATCGCCATAGTAATATTGAAACAATCCCTGCCATAGCTCTTTCAAAAATAGTTAAAATTAGCCAATGGTTAAAAGAATTAACACCGGAGCAATTAACTAAAAAGATAACCTTATCGACTGAAGTTTCTATTTCAAATTACCAGATAGCAACAGTTAATACGACTATAGGGCGAGAATTGGTCTTTGCGGCAAGCCATGCGGTACATCATTATGCAATGATTGCTCAAATAGCCTTATTACAACAGCAAGTATTACCACAACATTTTGGTATTGCGCCAGCAACTGCGACTTATTTACGTGCGCAAGCCAATAAAACGCAGTAACGGTAAATTTTATAAAACTATGCGCCATACTAATTAATTATGTGTACTTTAAGTTATTTACTTACCGATAATGGTTATGAGTTGTTTTTCAATCGTGACGAACAACGCTCTCGCCCCATTGCTCTACCACCCAAACACTATAAAAATGTCATTTATCCTCTTGATCCACAAGGAAGTGGCACTTGGTTGGCTGTTAATAAATATGGATTATCATTAGCACTACTTAATTATTATCAAGCTTGTGAATCGGCAACTAATGAATACGGTAGTGAAACAAAATATGTTAGTCGTGGTCAGCTTATTCCGTACTTAATGACCACTATTACTGATATAAAGCACAATGACTCTGTTGGTGCCTTATTACAAAAACTCGACTTAGCTATTTATCAACCCTTTCAACTGGCTATATTTCCCGCCAACTTAACTAAATTAACTAAATTAACAGCAAGCGTCGATTTTTATCAATGGGATGGAAAACAATTGCGATTAACTCAACAGCAGCAGCCGTTTACTTCATCAGGGGTTAATTTTGCTTATGTAGAAAAACAGCGAAAAAACAAATTTAAACAGCTTATCTGCCCAAATAATGCAACCCGAGAACAATTTAAAAGTTTTCATTTATCACAAGAAAATGAAGGCTCTTATTCAGTTAATATGGAAAGGTTTGATGCAAAAACCGTGAGTATTAGCCATATTTGTGTGGCGCAAAATAAAACGGATGTCGTTCATCAAGAGCAGCATAAACTAATTCAATTTGACTATTTCGATAATATTAAACAGCAGCAATATACTTGTTGTTTTTAAACGTTATCAATTAATGTTGATACGCCAAATAATCATCTTTACCTGCGCCTAAGTATAGTTTTAATAATTTATCTGGCGCATTGGGTAAGTCAACACTAAGCAGCAAACCAGGTGTGGTATTAAAATTTCCATCAATACCCAAACAATGAAACACTGCCCCCAATTTATGGTATTGCTTTAATAAAACAGGAATGTCTTTACCATCTTGCTCAATTCCCTTAACCAATATTGATAACTGTTCTGCGCTTAATTGATGCTGAGCTAAAAAGCTTGCTAGCTCAGGATGTAAGCTATTTTTAAAGGCTATTTTAGCTTCTACAGAATTGGTATTTGTCACCATAACTTTATTAATTAAGGTAACCGAACGCGGATCATACAATTTACTGAGTGATACTGTGCCGTAAAGCGTGCGATATTGTGGATTTTGACAGACAAATGCCCCTATGCCCTTCCATAATAATAATAATCCATAAAAGCTATGTTGATGCGCTTTAACAATAAATGAACGCCCCATTTCCATACAGGCTTGTTGTTGATTGATAAAATTTGCTGAAAAGTTAAACATTTGCGCTAAATATAATTGAGATTGATCACCGTCTTTAAGTAACTTATCGGTTAGCCCAATACGATAAGCACCAATAATTTCACGCTCTTTATTATCAAAAATAAATAAGTGCATATAAGTTGCGTCAAATTTATCAGTATCACACGACTCACCACTGCCTTCATTTTCATCACGAAAAGTAGCCTCGCGTAAACGGGTAATTTCACGAATACACTGTGGTGCTTGTTGTTGATAAGCGTAGTAAACAGAAAAACTACGATAGTCTACTAAATGTTGCTCTACCGGCAAATGAGTGAGTTCCGCTTGCATCAAATCTTTATCACTTGGAGTAATAAGCGTTGCCATTGCTGATATTTGTTTGTTTATTTGCCACGGAATAATATAGCGTTCATCATTTAAGTAACAGTGTAAACGCAGCGTATCATTGATCACTTTCTTATCCTTACACTCGCTAAACTGTTCAGCTTTAATCAGATTAGCACTTAATAATTTAATGGTATGTTGATCTAATTTCAACATTTCTCGAGCCAACATCAACAACCTAAAGCGATAATAAATACGCCCCATACGGTGAAATAATTTACTGTTAGTGCCCGAAATAAAAACAGGTAATACTGGGGATGCTGTTCTTTTCATTAATTGCACGGTTAAGCGATCCCAGTCGCCATCACTAATCATTTTTTTATCATTTTGATAAAAAGAAACTCGCCCCGCAGGAAATAACACTAACACACCATCATTATGCAAATGTCTAAAACACTGTTTTATGGCAATATTATTAATTGGTGATTTGGGTTTTAGTGGATTGGCAAAAATAAAATAGTCTTTAATTTCTTTAAAAACCTGTAAGCCAACATTAGCCATTATTTTTGTATCAGTGCGTTTTTTGGCGAGTAAATTGGCAATAATTACCCCTTCGATCATGCCATAAGGATGGTTACACACCACAATACAGCGACCACTTTCAGGAATTTTATCAAGGATTTTATCACCACCTATAATCTGCACGCCAAGCACTTTTAATAATTTTGTGCTAAATGTTTGTTTGTCTAACCCTGAAAACTGATGTTGACGATATAAATCCTGCAATCGGTTTAAGCCAATAATACGATCGATTAAAGGTCCTAAAAATTTAATAACAGAATTTTTTGCTAGTGCGGCAACACGAATATCAGAAAGGTGATCAGTCATTTGAGCTTAATATAATAAGAAAACAAGGATAAAATAGTTTATTTGATAAATTATACGACTAATGTTTATAAGATTTACCAAAAAATAACAGCATAAAAATTTCTTTAATACTGGCATCAACAAACCAATAACTCCAGCTTTTTGTTGGTGTTATTTTATTTTTTATCACTTTTTTTCTTGTCTTAGTAACTAAAGAAAGTGTTTGTTTTTGTGCAGATTTTTGATGCTTAATTTGCTGACGTCGCTCATCTGCACTATTTGCTCGTTTAACAAAATCAGCCCGTTTTTGCGCACTTAAATTTGACAATAAAGTGCCGCTAACTGAACCTGAAGCAGTAGATTTAATTTTTCGTTTAGGTCGTGGAGTACTACACATAAGCTCACCTTTTTCTACAAAAAAAGTCAAAAATCGACTTAGGTAATAGTAGACACACCTTTTAACCGAAAAATTTCATCACTACCCGAAGGGCCCCAAAAACATAGTCACTGTAAAACTAACAACAACTAAAAGTCTTCTGCAACTTCAAAATGCATTTTCTGTTTATTAATAGGATGCTCAAAACTTAAGGACTGCGCGTGCAAGCATAGACGTTCAGCTTTAGTGCCATAAAGATCATCACCTACAATCGGTAGATTTAATCCTAATACGTGCGCACAATGCACTCTTAATTGATGAGTACGACCTGTTTTAGGATAAAGATAAATTTTTGTTGCTGTGTTTACAGAGGATTGAACAGTATCTAATTGCGGCTTAGCTTGATTGGGGACTAATTGCCAATAAGTTTCAGCGGCTTTGCCATATTGTTCACACACTAGTTGCTTAGGTCTGTCGTTTAAATCTAAGCGTAAAGGTAACGTTATATCTCCTTCATTAGCACTTGGTCTACCACTAAGTAATGCTACGTAACATTTCTCTATAGTGCGATTAATAAATTGTTGTTGTAGCCCCTTATGCGCGCGAGGGTGCAAGGCAAGCACTAATAAGCCCGATGTAGACATATCGAGTCGATGCACAATAATGCCGCCGCTAGCATGGGGGAATAGCTGTTTAATGCGTTCATAAACGCTATCTTTAATCGTTTTACCCGGTACCGATAAAAATTCAGCGGGTTTATTGACAACAACAATATCATCATCTTGATAAATAATTGGCAGCGCTTTATTTTGTGCGGGGTTAATCAACAATGGGTTATCATCCATTGGTGTCGCCGATAGCATATGTTTTAATATTGGCTCACATTTACCACGACAAGCAGGATAAAAGTCCCCATGATGACGTACTGCGGACTTAGGCGCTGCTCCCCACCAAAATTCAGCCAATGCGATAGGTTTTAAGTGGTTTTTAAACGCATATTGTAATAACTTAGGCGCAGCACAATCACCTGCGCCTGCGGGTGGAATATGACTTGCTGTGTCTTTAAATAAAGCATTAAGGTCTTGTTTTATTCCTTGGCCATTTAAAAACTGATATTGCCTAAATAACTGGTGTTGCAAACTGTTTGATAAAGTTTTTCGTTGTTC
>WGGB01000181.1 GCA_015491935.1 Alteromonadaceae bacterium | reverse complement strand
TGATTGAAAATGCTTACGAACTGCTTTATGCCGATATTAATTCACTGATCAAGTTTGTTGATTAATATAGTTGTTATAAGGAATTATAATGTTTGAAAAACTCTTAAAGCGCCCTGTCATTATTATTTTTGCGGCATTATTATTAATGTTAGCAGGGATGTCTTCATTACGGGAATTATCGGTTGATTTGTTTCCTGATCTTAATTATCCATTAATCAATGTTATCACCCATTTTCCTGCGGGTAGCGCAGAGGATATGGAGCAACTCATAACTCGCCCAATAGAAAATGCAATGTTGGGGTTAAATGAATTACAACGTGTTCGTTCAACGTCTGCACCAGGTTTTTCACAAGTAACTATTGAGTTTAATTGGGGCGTTGATGCCGAACAAGCAAGGCAACGGGTGTTTAGCCGTTTAGCACAAATAAAGTCACAATTGCCAAATAATGCTAAACCAGCATTAGAAAATATTGGCTCGTCTTTGGCAATGTTATCAACCTACTTATTAAAAAGTCCTGATCCAGCTAAATTACGTACTTGGGTTGATACCCAATTGTCACCTCAGTTAGCAAGACTTAAAGGTGTTGCTAAAGTACACGTTATGGGCGGTGACGTATTAACTTGGCGGGTAGATATTGATCCAATAAAATTACAGCAAACAAATACCAATATATTACAAATTAGCGAGGCTATTAAAAAAGCGAATGTATTAGATACGGGCGGTTATATCGCACAACATGGACGGGATTTACTTATTCAAACCAATGGACGTTTACAGTTAATTGAAGACTTAAAAAAGGTGTTTATTCGACAGTCAGCAACAGGTTATCCTGTTGTATTAGCTGATGTTGCTACTATTTATCAGGGGGCAAAGCCTCAACGTTATCAAGTCTCGCAAAATACTTTACCTGCGGTTGCAGTGACCATTCAAAAACAAGCTAAAGCCAGTAGTTTGGTTGTTTCAGATGAGGTAGATAATTTACTTGCCTCATTAAAATTACCTCAGGGTGTTGAAATAAGTAAATTTTATGATCAAGCCGAAATAATCGGTTTAACTTATAAAAATATGCGCAATCATTTAATTATGGGCGCTATTTTAGCGATAATGACGGTGATTTTCATCCTCGGTTATAGCCGTACAAGTTTAGTGATTGCCTTAACTTTTCCGTTAACAGTATTAGCGACATTTTGGGTAATGCATTTACTCAATTTAGGCTTTAATTTAATGACTTTAGGTGCATTAACTGTTGCTATTGGTATGGTTGCCGATGATGCCATTATTGTGTTAGAAAATATTGATCGCCACCAACGTTTAGGTGCAACACCTTGGCAAGCAACAATTAACGGTACCAAAGAAATATTAGCCGCTGACATTTCGGGAACGTTAACTATTTTAGCGGCATTTGCACCTCTGGTTTTAGTGAGTGGTTTAGCAGGGCGGTTATTTCACCCGTTTGGGTTAAGTTTTAGCATTTTATTACTTTTTTCACTATTAATTTCAGTCACGGTTATTCCTTTAGCGGCTATTTATTGGGGCAAAAAAGCAAGTTCACCGTTATTAACAAAAGCAGCCCAGCCTAAAGTTACTTTAGCAGAGCGTTTTATTCAAAAAGTAACAGAGTTGAATATTCACTTACTTGATTATTTTATGAAATACAAAAAATCAACGTTTGTTGCTGCGGCTATTTTACTGCTGGCTAGTTCGTCACTCTTAACATTTAATCCTATGCGATTTTTACCTTTGCTTGACGAACATAGCTTAATGCTTAGTTATCAACTTGCTCCGGGAACGTCACTAAAAGAAAGTAGTCGTATTGGTCAATTATTAGAAAAACAAATTTTACTTAACCCCGATGTTAGCAGTGTTTTTAGGCGTACAGGTTCGCCAGAATCGTCATTTTATCTTGAAGGTACTAATCAAGGCGAATTATTAGTGCGTTTAAAAAAAGACCAAAATGTACAAGCTCTAAAAGTGAAAGTTACTCTTGAACAGTTATTGCACAGCATACCTGGTATTGTTGGACGCGTTAATGAGCCAACCTCAGAAAAACTCGATGAGTCTTTTTCGGGTATGCCAACACTTTTTGGTATTACCGTATTTGGTACCGATTTATCAACACTGTATAAAGCCGCTGCCCAAGTTGAAAAAGCAGCTAAACAAACGGAAGGTGTTTTTGGCGTAGTTAATAATACTAAAATAGCCATTGATCAATTACAGCTGAAGTTATCGCCAGAAAAATTAGCCTTACGCAATGTGCAAGCTCAACAAGCCGCTACCGCTATCAGGCAAGCAATGCAGGGTGAAGAGTTAACAACGGTGATTAAAAACCAGCAAAATATTGGAGTCTATTTACGTTATGATGATAAATATCGACAAAACGTTGCTCAGCTCAATCAGATATTAATACCAAATAGGGAAGGGCAAAACATTCAGTTAAGTCAGGTGGCACAAGTTGTACAGCAAAGTGCTTATCCAGCAATTGAACATCAATACGGCTTACGAAGTTTAACGTTAAGTGCAGAAATAGAAGGAAACCCTATTAGCATTATCAAACAATTGAATAAAAATATTGCCAAATTAAATTTACCCAGCACAATACAAGTGGCGTACACAGGGGAATATCAACAACTTATTGATACTTCAATAGCAATGATTGGTGTAGTATTAGCGGCAGCATTATTAGTGTACGGTATTATTGCGTTACAATTAGGTAATTTACTTGATCCACTGATTGTTTTAGTTAAGTTGCCGTTAGACTTTATCGGCGCGGCGCTGGCTTTGTTTATAACCCAACAACCACTTGATTTAACAATATTAATTGGTTTTGTTGCCTTAATTGGTGTATCGACTAATAATGGCATTATGTTATTAACCTTTACGCAAAAATTGCGAAAACAAGGGCTAGATGCGCTAAGTGCAGTAAAAGAGGCTGCTCGTTTGCGTACTAGACCCATGTTGTTAACCCATCTAACCACATTGTTTGCCTTAATACCCGCAGCATTAGGCTTAGGTGGTGGACCACAATTATTACAACCTATGGGTATAATGCTTTTTGGTGGTTTAACCGCGGGTGCTTTACTGACGTTAAACTTTTTACCCGTAATTTATGTAGCAACAGAAAAATGGCGTAAGCGTGAAAGCTAAATATAATCAACAAAAAACACAGGTTAATGGCTCGCAATCAATTTTGCTAATAGAAGATGATTTAACCCTTGCATTACAATTAAAAAAACGGCTAACGGCAGCACGTTACCATGTTGTTCATCAAACTGATGGACAACAAGCCTTGCAACAAGCGGTAACCGAGTCTTTCGATATTATGATTATTGATAGGATGTTGCCTAATGTTAATGGTTTAATGATAGTTAAAACAATGCGCGAGCAGAAAATAACCACGCCAGTATTACTGTTAAGCGCGTTAGCTGAAGTTAACCATCGTATTGAAGGGTTACGCGCTGGTGGTGATGATTATTTAACTAAGCCTTATGCTTTTGATGAATTACTGGCGCGTATTGAAGCGCTATTACGTCGCAATAAGTCAGGTCAACCTTTAGATAAAGTACAAGCTAATGAGTTAACCTTAGCCGATTTATCGCTAAATTTAATTAATCATACTGTTACGCGTTCAGGTGTGCCTATTCGTTTACAACCTAAAGAATTGCGGTTGCTTGAATACTTACTTCGTCATTCTAAACAGTTAGTCACTCGTAATATGTTACTAGAGCAAGTTTGGGGGATTCAATTTGATCCTGCTACCAGTATTATTGACACACAGATATCGCGTTTGAGAAAAAAAATAGATAAAGACTTTACACTACCTTTATTACATACCATTCGCGGCAAAGGGTTTATGCTAACCGATGCTTAAAAAATTCATCAATAATAATCGGCTATTGCGTACAACTGCAGTGCGTATTTCCCTGCGTTATGCCTTTTATTTTACCGTGGTTATGGTGTTAGGTTTGGGGAGTTTATATTGGACAACCAGCCAATATATTGATGCGCAAATTACGGCTAACTTAGAAAATCAACTTGATAAACTCATTAACCTGCATAATAAAAAAGGACAAACCGCCTTAATTAAACGCTTAAATGAACCCGTACAATTTACCAGCAGTAACCATTTGTTCTATTTATTAACCTCGGCTTCAGGAAAAAAAATAGCAGGTAATTTAAATGCTTGGCCTAACGATGTGGCAAACGATAAAGTTGTGAGGAATATTTGGATAGATAGTCAATTAATTTCAGAGCAATTTCCAGACAATGATGGTTATTGGCCTGTTATTGCTACCAAGTTAGCCAACGGTGAAAAACTATTACTGACGCAAAGTATTGTTCAAGCAGAAGACTTACGAGAATTCACGCTATTTTCAATGCTAACTATTGCGTTTTTTTCGATAGGATTAATTTTATTACTAGGCTGGCGTTTAAGCAAACGCATGTTTTACCGCATTGATCATATCAATCAAATTATCGCTAACGTTGGCCTAGGAAGAGCAGGCCAAAACGAAACTAATCAAATAGAAGAGGGTTATAAACAGTCGGCTCAAAATTTACTTGGCTCAAAAAAGCTAAGCCAAAGACTGCCCCTAACAGGTAAAAATGATGAATTTGATGAACTATCAAATCATCTCAACGCAATGTTATTACGCCTAGAATTACTAGTAAATGGTATGCATGAAGTATCTGATAATATTGCTCATGACTTACGTAGCCCATTAACGCGGTTACATAATCGCATTGAAAATGCGCTATCACAAATAAATAATAGTGATTTATGTGAGCAAACATTAACCGCGTCGCTTAATGATATTGATAATTTATTACACACATTTAATGCGTTACTTGAAATATCACAAGTGGAGTCGGGCAGTTTCAACGGTGAATTTGTGTCACTAAATATTAGCGCTGCAACACAAATGCTTGCTGAATTATATAAAGACAGTGCCCAAGAACAGCAAATTAATTTTTTGGTTGATATTGCTCCTAATATTATAGTGATCGGTAATAAACATCTATTGATGCAAGCTATTAGTAACATCCTCGATAATGCACTTAAACATACACCGATTAATGGCACTATAAAAATAACCTTATCTGAGAATAATAACGAAGTAACTTTATCAATTAGTGATACTGGTGCTGGTATTTCAGTTGATGACTATGAACACGTACTACAACGTTTTGTACAACTAGATAAGTCGCGTAACACCAAAGGTAATGGTTTAGGATTAAGCTTAGTCAAAGCTATTGCTGATTTACATAAAGCACAGCTTATTTTTCAAAATAATCAACCTGGTTTAACCGTTTTGCTTGTTTTTAAACAGTAGCCATTTTTACAGTAATATTATTAATTGAAAATAATGAAAAGAAAACGTAAGTAATAAACTACCTCGCTATGTCCGATACTGTTTAGTACGACAGTAATATACTATTAGAATTAATTTAAAGCGCTCTAGGGCGATTTTAGTGCTTTTTAAAGTACTAATAGCGCAGGGGGTATTTAGGAAATTTATATTCACGTTTAGAAACGTGTTCTAGTAAACTTCTTAATCTGTCAATTTCGTTATTCATTGATTCATTTTGTGCGCGAAGAATTTCGCATTCTCTTTCGATATATTCATAATCAACAATAGCCGCTTTTGCTGCTTTTGAAGCTGCTCCAGTTTTAAATTTAAGCTTTAAAATCCTTATAATTTGCTCAAAATATTCTTCATCACATGATATTTTTATTAACATATTTAAATGATTATTGACGAAGACGAGGGCGAAGCCTGAGCAACGAGGAAGAGGAAGTAATCATTTATCATTTTACCCAATTAGCTTTTGCAAATTCAATGAATTCAGGCTTAACTTCGCTTAAGTATGTAATTATGACTGTTCGTTTGTTTTGTGGTGTAATTTTAAATTCTAAGATTTTATAATCACCTTTGGTTATTGGTATTAAAGCACCATTACATGATTCGCATTGTAGGATTTCGAGTGCATTGGAATTTTTATTTTCACTTTTCCAGAATGCTTTTTTACATAGACCACTACAAATATATTTGGGTGCTTCATTTTCATTGGTAGTTATAAAATGATATTTAGTTTCTATTTTTTGCATTAGTGCTCCGGTTTAGAAAATTCATTTATTTTAGTTCCTGTTTGTTCTTCATCTAATACACATTGTTCTTTTAGGTTTTTAATATATTCATCGTGATCACATGAATTATATGTAGCAATTAACTGGTTGAAGCCGTCAGTTCCTCTATAAATGTTAGATATTTCTTTCATAAATACCTCTAATTCATAATATGTTGATAATTTACCATTACAAATTTCTTTTTCAGAAATTTTTAATATTGCTGATAATTTACTTACCTGGCTTGCTTTTGGTTCTGTTTTGCCATTTTCCCATTTACTGTATGTCTGAACTGTTACACCAACAAACTTAGCTACATCTTCTTGTTTTATATTTCTACGTAATCTAGCTTCTTTAATTACATTATTTAACATGTTAACCACCCTTAAACTATATATTTATTTAAGTATACCTCTATAATTTTACAAGCAATGATTGAAATACAACAATCTTTAAGTTAACTTAAAGAAATATATAGTTGACAGGTTTTTAGTAATGAAAGGTTTTATAAAGTCGGAATGTCTAGTAATACCCGACTTTTGTCCCATTTTGGGAATCTTGGTGGGTTAAATGATTGATTGGGGTTTAGTATTATTTCCTATAATCCATGAGCCAATTAATGGTGGAGAGGTCACTTCAACGACTCCAGATGGAGAAATTGAATGGATCTCTCCTAAACGTGTTCAAGCAACAGGAAGTTTTGAAAAAAAAGTATCGATAAAAAGTGTTGGTGGTACTGGTACTGGTTTAGCTACTCACCTTTGGGTTAATGGTAATCCGTCTAAATTTTTACAAGGACACAATGTATTTGGCAGTGATAATATTGTTTCTCTAATGTCTGATTTATTTGATGTTATAGCAAAACAATATCAACTTTCCCCTACGGTAGAAGAGCTTCATTGTATTAAAACTGGTGATTATGAATTGAAGACCGTAGATATTAATTATTCGTATGAGTTACCAAGTAAATCAGATGTTTTAGCATTTATACGAGCGTTAGAATTTAAAGCAAAAACTCGTCATGGCCGACCATCAACTAAAGGTGGAACGCTCTATTTTGGAAAAACATCGCAACGTTGGGCGATAAAGTTTTATTGTAAAGCCGAGGAAATTCAAACAACAAGAGGGCGGTTACCAGATAATTTGCAAGGAATCGGTATAGAGGATTGGGCTGAAAACAAATTAAGAATTGAATTGAGATTATTAAGTAAGCAATTGAAAGTACTGAATATAAACAAAGTTAAAGATTTGGATATTGATAAAGTAAATACCATATTTGGAGAGTATTTGAGGAAGGTTGAAATGAGTGAGCAAATAGCATTAACAGATGAAAAAATGATTGAAATCCCCAAACGATTACGCATGACATACCGAGCTTGGTTAGATGGCCATGATTTGCGAGATATGCTTTCTAAATCAGCATACTACAGGCACCGTGCTGACCTAAAAATATACGGCATTAATATTGATTTACGCCCTGAATCAACAAAAAAATCTAATGTTGTTCCTTTAATTAGAGTGCTTGAAGCTAAACCTGCAAACATTCCTTATTTTGCTTTTGAAAAACAATTAATTCACCATTCCGCATATACTGCAATTTAATTTTTAGCCATGTAGTTTAAGGCTTTGCGCCTGAACTTCATGGCTAAAAATCAAGTTGTGCCTGAAATGATTGGACATCTCAGGCACATAATCACAACAAACCATACAGGGGTTTACTATGACTACAGTTGATAATACTCAAATTGAAATTTATAACCAGTCAATGCAAGTTAGAAAATGCATTGATGCTTTAAAAGATATTTATGGAAATGTTCCTGATGATGATAAATACATATCATTATTGTCATTAATTGGTGATCGTTTAGACTCTGAGTTTGAGTCTTTATTTAAATTGGTTATTTAATTTTTTAGTGCAGTAAGTACGCGTGATGCGTAATTACTGCACTAAATTTAGTAACTCGATTTTTTAAAATGGATGGGCTCCCACGTAGTGGGAAGGTGCCATTTAAAAAAATGAGTAAGCAAGCGTAGCGCGATAGTTCTTTAGCTTTAACATCCTTATTTACTATGTCCGATACTGTTTAGTATTGGACTTTTTGTCTAGGGGCGTTTAAACTAAGTTAAGCTTGTCATTATGCTCATTTATATACGTCATATTGAATCGCTTTTGATTGTTTTAACTAATTTTATATCTAACCCAAAATACATGAGTTTATATGGCTGTTACTAAACCAATACCTTTATATCCAACCTATGCTGAACTCCAAGAATTAGCGTATTCATTGCCTGATAAAATTTCAGTGATTGCTAGCGAACTCTCTCAAGAGAATTTTAATTTAACTGATTATCCGCAAGTAAATGAATTTTTAACAAACACTAAAAGTCAGTCTTGGTGGAAAATTCATTGGTTATGGGGTTTTCATTTTTTACTTTATATTGGTCGTAATAAATCTGTACATACTTATGATCGTTTTCGTAATGATGTTGAACGTTTCTTGCTGTGGTGTTTTCTAGAAAATAAAAAGCCATTAGACGATTTACGTAAAACAGATATTTTAGAATTTGCTGACTTTTGTTGGCAGCCGCCAGTTAATTGGATAAGTGATGGTAATCAAGCCCGTTTTTTTCTTAAACATGGTTATTTTAATGTTAATGAACATTGGCATCCTTTTAAAATTCAGGCGCCTAAAAACCAAAAAAATATTATTGTCGATAAGAAAAAATATCGTCCCTCACAACAAACGTTAACCTCAACCTTTACCGCTATTATTGTTTTTTATAACTATTTAATGGGCGAAGAAATTTGTTATGGCAATCCTGCTCATATTGCAAAAAAAGATTGTCGTCATTTTATTCATGATGCGCAAGTAAAAGAAGTTAAACGTTTAACTCACTTGCAATGGCAGTATGTATTAGATACCGCAGTAGATCTTGCTGATGAAGATAGTAATTTTGAACGCAGTTTATTTGTTATTGCCGCGTTAAAAACCTTGTTTTTGCGTATTTCCGAGCTTTCAGAGCGTGATACTTGGTCGCCAATTATGGGACATTTTTGGCAAGATGAAGATGAAAATTGGTGGCTAAAAGTCTTTGGTAAAGGACGAAAACTGCGTGATATTACCGTTCCACCTGATTTTCTTCCGTTTTTAAGCCGTTATCGTTTAACTCGTGGACTTTCGGCTTTGCCACTAAGCGGTGAAAACACAGTGTTGGTTGAAAAAATTCGTGGTCAAGGTGGTATGACAACACGACATTTACGCCGTTTAGTGCAAACTGTATTTGATCAAGCATTTGAGCGGATGAAACAAGCACATGGAGAACAAAAAGCATTAAAGTTACAGCAAGCTTCTACCCATTGGTTACGACATACTGGCGCTAGCATGGAAATAGAACGTGGGCGCGCATTAAAAGATTTATCAGAAGACTTGGGACACGCCAGTATGGCTACAACCGATACGGTTTACGTACAAACAGAAAATAAAAAGCGAGCGATGAGTGGAAAACAACGTAAGGTTGATTGAAATATATAGTTAAGTGAATTAATTAGCTTGGGTGGGATTAACTCGCCATTTGTTTAATATTTCAGTTAATTTACCTTCTTTTTGTAGTGCTTTTATCGCGTTATTAAATTTTAACAATATTGCTTTATCTACTGTTTTTTTACTTAGCATGATATGAATTTCCGCCTTGTAAATATCTAACGGATAACGAATTAATTCATCGGTAATATTATATTTTTGACAAAATGCTTTAATGGTATTTGGATCCGCTAAAAGGCCATCAATACGCCCTTTGAGTAACATAGATATATTTTGTTCAATATCAATAACTTCATTAATATGATGTTTAAATTGAGAATCTTTATTTAAATGAGCAAAGGTATCGCCATAAAAATAGCCCATTTCAATGCCTATTAAATAATTACTTTGCGTTAAATCGGATAATTTTTTGAGTGTTAACTCTTTTCCTTTACGAACAAAAAGTCCAACAGTTTCATAACGATAAGGGATGGTGAAATAGGCGTATTGTGCTCTTTCAGGGGTATATGATGCGCCAAAAGCAATATCCATATCACCTGATTTTATATAACGTAAATGACGTTTCCAGGGTAATTCGACATAATTGGCGGTTAAATTGGCTTTGTTAAGAATACTTTTAAAAATTTCGAGGTCTAAGCCGACTAACTCTTGTGCTTTATTACGGTATTGGTAAGGAAACCAAAGTTCCCAACCAACATTAAGCGAGCGAGCAAAACTTAACTGACTTGTTAAAGTCAGTATAAAAATAAAGCATAGTTTTAGTAGTCTGTTTTTATTTAACAAATCGTTACTCATTTTAGTTGTTTAAAATGGGTTTTACTCTTAATACCAAAGCAGGGTCTAAACGTACCTTATACCAATTTACACGCCAATCTAAATGTGGGCCTGTGGCACGTCCACTACGACCAACTTCGGCTATTTTCTGCCCTTTTTTTACTATATCACCTTTTTTAACATAAGATTTACTTAAATGTAAAAAGGTTGAATTAATGCCATGGCCATGATCAATTAATAGTGTGCCGCCAGAATAAAACATATCTGGCACAAATAAAGTTACCACGCCATCAGCAGGTGCTATAACGGGCGCACCTTTAGGTGCTGCAAAGTCTAAACCAAAATGTGGTCGTTTAGGTTTGCCATTAAAGTAACGTTGGCTACCGTAAACACCTGTTATTTGACCTGAGTTAGGTGCAATAAAACCATGTGCAAAAGCAGTTAAGTTACTTTTAACCGCTCTCGCTTTTTTTATTTGTTGATTATCCTTTTTAATATGCGCAATTGCTTTTGGGTTTGGCTGCATAATTTTTTTAGCAATACCTGTAATGCGTTGAATTTTGTAATCGCGTTTTTTCGGTTTGAGTATTTTTAGTAAACGTTTACCCTTTGTATTTACAATAATCAGTTGATGTTTTTTATTATCATCGCGAGAAAAACCAAAGACAAAATCACCATGTTTAGTTAAGGGTAACTTTTTGCCATCAAAACTAACCTGATTATTCACGGCTGTTTTTCCTAACACTAAAGCGCCCTGCTCAATTTTTCCTGATAATTGCACGCTTGGTTTTAGTGTTTTTGATGTTTCTAAAGTTGTTGCTGACACAATAGCGCTATAACTTAATAGTAAGGCAATGCTACTTAGTGCGATCGCGGTATTTAATGATTTTAAATTAAACGATTTAAAACTAAACACTGGCAATGGCTCCTTTGGCAACACCTTCAAAAGCAACGACTTTATAAACATTATTTTTATCTGGGTCAGCAATGTTTAATTGTCGTGCAATATAATCTGCAAGTAATTCCACGGTAGAATCACAATCAACAATTTCTAATACGTTATGCGGTACGGCAATATCAAAACGACCTTGCGGCGCATGATAAGAAAAATAATGATGATCGGGTGTTAAATTGTTTTTAGCTCTTGGAGAAAGTTGCACTTCATTTTTGCTAATGGCATCTTCTGTTGATGCTATATAAATATCTTGCCAGCGCTGACTCCATTGTTGTTCAAGCTTGGTATCTCGTTGCTCGTTTTTATAAATTTTAATTTTAGAACGATGACCATGAGCAATACGCTGACAATTTCCCTGATGCTTTCGTAAACCATGAGAATAATGATAATAATCACTATTGATAATTTCTGGTCGTAATGTCAACGTTAAACCTTGTACATTATCGGGTAACTCTTTCATTATAATTTCATGTAAGTGTTGTGTTACTGAAATAATATTTATGATTTTGCTGGTTATTTTGGCAAACGCGCATTTGGGTGATTGTAAAAAATAGGCACCGCGCTTTGAGCTAAAGTCAACATATTCATGATCACTATTATCTGTTGAATCGCTTACTGATAAAGCTTGTTCTTGCATAGGCAATAATAATTTGTGATCAACACAGTTATCAATAATGGCTTTTATTTGTTTTTTTACAATACCAAAATCTAACACCATGTTTTCATCGTTTAAACTACCGTCAAGTAATACATCAACTATCCAGCTTTCACCAACAATACCGCGTTGGAGGCAAAGGTAAGAAAAGTCGATCACGGTTAGGTCATTTACAAATAATTGCATTTATTTCTCTTTAAATTTTTTATGTTATTACTGCTTGTTTTCACGTAATTTATAACGTGAAAAGTATATTGGTTAATACTATTTTACTTGCCAGCTTATTTGCTCGCCAGCTTTTACGGGCACTAACTTATTTACACCAAAACTCATGGTTTCAGGTACGGTCCAAGAGGTTTTAGTTAAGATAATTGTAGTATTATTACGCGCTAAATCATAAAAATCAGCGCCATTAAAACTGGCGAAAGCTTCTAATTTATCTAAAGCATCAGCTTGTTCAAATACTTCAGCATATAACTCTATGGCGGCATGAGCTGTGTAGGAGCCAGCACAACCACAAGCATTTTCTTTTGCTTGTTTGCTATGTGGCGCAGAATCGGTACCCAAAAAGAATTTTTTACTGCCACTAGTTGCTGCTTTTATTAAAGCTTGTTGATGAATATTACGCTTCAATATAGGTAAACAAAAATAATGCGGTTTAATACCACCAACTAGCATATGGTTGCGGTTATACATTAAATGATGTGCAGTAATTGTTGCCGCAATATTGTTGCCAGCTTGCTCGACAAATTCAACGGCATTTTTGGTCGTTATATGTTCTAAAATAATTTTTAATTGAGTAAATTTTGCCGCTAATGGCGTTAATATAGTATCAATAAAGACTTTTTCACGATCAAAAATATCAATATCATTATCTGTGACTTCACCATGAATTAATAACGGCATAGCAAGTTGTTGCATTTGCTCAAGTACAGGATAAATTTTTGCGATATTCGTTACACCCGAAGATGAATTAGTGGTGGCTCCTGCAGGATATAATTTAGCCGCAAAGACTAATCCACTGTTTTTAGCCTCAATAATATCTTGTGCTGTGGTGCTATCGGTTAAATAAAGTGTCATTAACGGTTTAAACTGACTTGTTGCATTTAATTGCTCGCTAATACGTTGATGGTATTGGCGTGCTAATTCGGCATTGGTAACTGGCGGTACTAAATTAGGCATTACAATTGCTCGACCAAAATAACGGCTAATATCGGCAACCGTTCTGGGCAATGCCTCACCGTCGCGCAAATGAATATGCCAGTCGTCTGGTTGCGTAATGGTTAATGTTTGTGTTGGATTTGTCATGGCATTCTCAATAGAAATAAAATAATAAATAGTCGGTAATGGTTATAATCTTAACATTCAGCGCTTGGTGTTATCTCTGACGCGTCGATATTATTTACTGCTGCCTGTTCTGATGACGGCGTAGTGCTTTGTAATAACGACAATAGCTGCTCTTTTAAATTAGGCGGTATTTTATATATAGTTAAACTGTCATTGGCTTGATTATAAACTACATCTTGACCAAAATGACTACGTTCAAAACTCACACTAATACCATTACCGTAACCTGAATACTTAGTTGCTTTATTGATCACGGCTTGTTCATGAGGAAAGCTATCGGCCAAGGGATAATTTTGCTCTTGGCAAAAGCCGTAAAAATCTTTATTTTCATCCGTTGCGCCTAGCGTATTAGATAATTCTTTTAATGAAACATCCTGACCACTTGATTTTTGCTCTTTACAGTAATTAAGCATGTCTTTGCGTGTTTGTTGTTTTTCATCGGCATCAAGTTGGTTAACACTGACAAAATCTTCAACTGCTTGTACTAAAGTTTGGCTTTGTTCTTTAGCATTTAAGCCTTCTTCACAACCTAAAAAGTCTAAGAAAAAATCTGAAACTTTGCGCCCAGCGCGACCTTTAATAAATGATATATAACGGTCGCCTTGAGGATTTTGTTGATAGTCAAATAAATCAATTCGAGCAGCTAGTTGAATTTTTTCAGTATCTAAATGTTGGTTAGCTGCAATATGAAGTTCTTTGTCTACACTATAATGTTCGCTAACAGGAATAATGCCAACTAATAGGTAACGACCGCCCATAAATTCGTAATGGCACATTAATAAATAGCCCGTTTCATCTAAATCATATTTTTCTAATTCTTGCTTTAATAGATTTCCCGCTTGGATAGAAAAGTCAAAAAAACCTTGCTGATGCTCAGTATAGTTTGTCATTAAATCAACAAATTTTGCCTTTTCGTTTGGTGCTGGCATTGAAGTAAAGCGCCCATAAGCTTTTGAACCTTTAGCGTTATATATTTGATGAAGCGATGAAATAAATTGTTCAACCTTAGGCGTTATTTCTATATTTTCAGGGCCATGTGTTAAATTTACGCTAGCACTACCATCTTCGGTAGATAAAAGCTGTTTAGACAAAAAATGTAATGCGATATTAGATATTTGTAAACTCATATTTAGCCAATTCTTCTGTTAAGTAAGGTGTCGTTAAGTTTTAATTAATTATAACGGCTAGTATTAATTAGGTATTAAAAATTAAAAGCGTTTGATAAACTAGTCACTGTTATTTTATCAGGAAATTATCAAAAGATGCCTATTGTATCTAAGTATTCTAACGAACGTGTAGAAAAAATTATCGAAGACTTGTTAAATGTGTTAATTAATGAGCAAACATCAGCCGATTTAGCCTTAATGTGCCTAGGAAATACCGTAAGCCATGTTATAAATACGCAAGTTCCTGAAGCACAGCGCGAAAAAATCTGTCAAAACTTCGCCAACGCTTTAAAACAATCGGTTAAGTAAATATTTATTAAGTAACTAATTACCCCTATTCATTAACTATTAGCAGTATAATTATAAACTATGGTTTCTTTTGATTCTAAAACTTACAGCAAAAGATTGTTGCACTTAATCAGTTGGGGCCATTGGTTTACTTTTTTTAATATTGGCATTGCCATATTATTGTCATCTATTTATATTTTGGGTGAACCTTTACCAGAAACACCTATTGGGTTTGCTTATTTAATAAGTAATTGGTTTAGCCATATGGCATTTTTAACCTTTTTTACTTTTGTGTTAATTGTGTTTCCATTAACGCTATTATTACCGCGTACTCGATTTATTCGCACTAGCGCATCCATAATTTTTACCTTAGGTTTGTTACTATTAGCACTAGATGCCTTTATTTATAACCGTTTGGGTTATCACTTAAATGTTTCTTCGCAAGCTCAAATATTTTCACTGATTGCCAGTCAAATAAAATATAAATCAAGTAGCTTTTATTTAGTGAGTTTAATTTTATTTATGACCATTTTATCATTTGAATTAGTGGTCAGCAATTATGCGTGGAAACATTTAAAAGATTTACAAAAAACCACCTTTGCTCGTAAAATCGTTATCGGCTTAGTCGCTGCTTTCTTTTTTAGTCATATTACCCATATTTGGGCGGATGCTAAGCTTGATTATGATGTGTTGCAGCAAGATACAATATTGCCATTATCCTATCCATCAACCGCTAAAACACTCTTAACCAAATATGATCTATTTGATCGAAATGACTATATGACTCGTCGTAATAGTTCGTTAAATTTTACTAAGCAAGTGCCACAATATCCGCAATTAGCGCAGCAATGTTCCGCCAATAAAAATAAGATCATACAATCGACCTTTATTGTCTTAACTAAACAAATGATCACCCCAAGACAAATGAGTGATTTTATACAACGCAGTGATGCTAAAGCGATTAATTTACGCCATCATATAGATAATGCACAAGGTGATAATGCTTGGTTTAACTTTTTTTATAGCCTGCCAAGCATTTATCAAAAAGGCATTTTAGCTCAACATAAATTACCGTTATTATTACAGGCATTACAACAGCAGAATTTAGCCTCTAGTTTTACGCAAATAGGTGATCAACAAGTTACCCCCTCAACATTAACTGATAACTTGTTTGCTAAAAAAAATACGCTTAGTAACAGTGCTAGTTTATTAGTGGCAAATAAATTAAATAATTACCCTGTTGGTTTACATATCTTTTATTTTAATAGTAAAAACTCTTTTCAATTTGAGTTATTTATGGATGCCCTTTTGTTAGCACAGCGACAAAAGCATTTACACGATATTATTTGGGTGAGTTCTATTGGTAATATTGATAAACACACGCGGTTATTGATTAAACCCGCGTTGTTATTACTACCTGAATATATTGGCGGTAAAGCGCAAGCAACAAGAGAAAACGATAATAAAAATATTAATTTATTAACCAGTCAAATGGATGTGATGCCTAATTTACTAACTCACTGGTTAAGCTGTAATTTAGAAAATACTAACTATACTGTTGGACAAGACTTATTAACATTAAATAAAGCGCGAGTTATTGCCAATACGGTTGATAATGGTTTAATGGTATTTAATAAAGATAAATCGGTGTTTATTGACCAAAATGGTAATTTTCAAAGTTATTCATTGCAATTACAAGCGCCTATTGTTGAAAACCCAGATTTTCCGTTAATGATTGATGGTGTACGATTTATTAAACAATTTACTGAGCGTTTAACCGAAAATGGCGTGCAAAATAGTGTCAGTAACCATAATAACGAGCACTAATTAAGCAAACAGTTGTTAGATATAGTTTTTTGCTTGGCATTGAGTTGATTTGTGATTATTATAATGACGCTTTTACATA
>WGGB01000180.1 GCA_015491935.1 Alteromonadaceae bacterium | reverse complement strand
TAGCTGACTGAGATCTTCGGGTGTTTTGACTTCTTTAGCCAATTCGTCGGCGAATGCTTGCATTTTTTCTTTGTTCATTGAAATACTCATTATTTAATCCTTTTTTAGATTATAAACAATTTGTATTTACACAGTTATTTTTACACCCTCACTTGCAATGGCAAGTTGAAACCGCTTGGCATAATGAAACATTATCGACCACTGATGACCATAGTGATGGTTTGCTTGGCCGAGCCAATAAATCAGAAGTCATACTCGTTCGTTACCTCAAAAAAGCGCTTGTTAAGTTAAACCCCAAACTACCTGATATGGCTTATCAAAACGCCATTGACCAAATAACCCAAGTCGAAGCTGATAAAAGCCTAGGTGCAATTAATAAAACCAAGCACGAGCTATTAACTAAAGGTGTGCAAGTTAGTTATCAAGACGATAAAGGCAAACTACAAAAGAAACGCCTTAAAGTATTCAACTTTAACGAGCCTACAGAAAACCACTTTCTCGCCGTTAGGCAGTTTGAAGTTGTCGGTAAGCTTTATAACCGCCGCCCAGATATTGTTGGTTTTGTTAACGGTATTCCGCTGGTGTTTTTTGAGCTTAAAGCCCATCATACCGACTTGCGAAACGCTTATGAAGATAACCTAACAGATTACAAAGATACCATTGCCGAAGTGTTACATAGCAATGCCTTTATCATTTTAAGTAATGGTACTGACTCTCGCGTAGGTACGGTTACTAGTCCTTATAAATTCTTTCTTGAATGGAAACGTATTGAAGAAGATGACAAAGGTGAAGTCAGCCTAGACACCATTTTGCGTGGCACCTGTGAAAAGCATCGATTACTCGATTTATTTGAAAACTTTTTGTTGTTTGATGGTGAAGGTGATGACATTGTAAAAATTATGGCGAAAAACCACCAATATATCGGTGTAAACAAAGTGGTAGATAAAGCCAAAAATATCAACGATTTAAAAGGTAAACTCGGGGTTTTTTGGCATACTCAAGGTTCAGGTAAATCATACTCTATGGTATTTATTTGCCAAAAAATATTACGTAAATTTGGTAAAAGTTACACCTTCTTAATTGTGGTTGATCGGACCGAGTTAGAGAACCAGTTATACGATACCTTCTCAGGGTGCCATGCTATTCCTGAAAAGCTACCAAAAGAGGGGATTAGAGCTAAAAATAGGAAACACCTTCGTGAGCTTTTAAGCGAAAATCATCGTTATGTGTTTACGCTGATCCATAAGTTCGCTATTGATAAGAAAAAAGAAACTGAATACCCGCTGATCACAGAAAGAGATAACATCATTGTTCTTTCAGACGAGGCACATAGGACTCAAGGCGGCACATACGCACAAAACATGCGTTTTAAAGCCATTCCAAATGCATCTTTTCTCGGTTGTACTGGTACACCACTGATTGACGATGAAGTTGAATTAACTAAAAAAATCTTCGGTGGTTATGTATCAATTTATGATTTTAAAAAAGCAATGGATGATGGTGCAACCCTACCATTACGGTATTTGAATCGCGGTGAAAAACTCGATATTAAAAACCCCGATTTAGACGAGCGCATGGCTGAAATTATCAATAATGAAGATTTAGATACCGACCAAATAGCTAAGCTTAGACGGGAGTTTGCTAGAGATTACCCTATTCTTACCTCAGATGATCGCCTTGATAAAATCGCTAAAGACTTAGTGTGGCACTTTAACGATCGAGGTTATCAAGGCAAGGCGATGTTTGTGGCTCTTGATAAACCTACTGCGGTTCGAATGTATGATTTAGTGATGGAGTATTGGCCTGAGTATATTAAAGCGTTAAAACAGCGCATTGAAGACGCAAGCGATCAGCAAGAAGAGCTCACTATTAAAAAACATTTAACTCGTGTTGAAGAAACCGAAGTTTGTGTTGTGGTAAGTAGTGAGCAAAATGAAGTTAAAAAATTCAAACAACTTGGTTTAAATATAGAAACTCATCGTAAAAAAATGGTGGAACGTGATCTTGAAATTGAATTTAAAGACGAAGATAACCCATTTCGTTTAGCCATTGTTTGTGCGATGTGGATCACCGGCTTTGATGCGCCTTGTGTATCAACCGTTTACCTCGACAAGCCCATACAGGGGCATACGTTAATGCAAACCATTGCTCGTGCCAACCGAGTATATGACGATGAAAAAGAAAACGGCTTAATTGTTGATTACGGCAATGTGTATACCCAATTAGAAAAAGCCTATTCAGTTTACGGTGAAGGAGGTAAACCTACATCAGCTGGTGGTAAAGCTAGTAGTGGCGAAGAAAAGCCAACCAACCCAGTTGAAAAACTAGAAGAAATGGCTGAAGAACTTAACGCAGCCATTCTTGCTGTTGCTAATTTTTTATCAGAAGTTGACTTTAACCTTGATGACCTTGTTAACGCCAAAACCGCTATGGAGCGCTTAACTTCATTGAGCAAAGCGGCAAATGCTGTAAGCTTAAATGAAACCACCCGAACTCAGTTTGAAGTGGCAGCTCGTGAGGTTATGCGCAAATACAAAGCGCTTTACCCAGAAGAGATTGTTAAGCAATTTATTCCTCGTTATAACGCGGTTGAAGCCATTTATAGTCAACTTAATCAAAAAACAAAATCTGCGGATATCTCATCAGTAATGCGCAAGCTTCAACAAGAAGTCAGCATGAGTGTCAGTACACAGAAAAATGAAGTTCGTGAAGATGATTATGTTGATTTAGGTAATTTAGACTTTGATAAGTTGCGACAAGCCTTCGCTAAATCAGAACAAAAAAATGCCGTTGTTTTTGATCTTCAAGAAGCGATAGATAAACAGCTTGAAAGAATGGTAAGAGAAAACCCCATTCGCCTTGAGTTTTACGAAAAATACAAAGAAATTATTGCCGAATACAACGCAGGTAAAGACATTCAAGCTGTACAAAAGGCATTTGATGACTTAAATGACTTTATGAAAAATGACTTATCACCTGAGCAAGAGAGAGCAATGCGTGAAGGCCTAGATGAAGAAACTTTAGCCATTTACGACCTTCTTAAAAAACCAACGTTACAACCAGCTGACGAAAAAGCAGTAAAGAAAGTAGCAAAAGAAACATTAGCAAAGCTTAAAGCAGAAAAACTTAAAGTTGACCGATGGCGTGAAAGCACACAAGTGAGCTCGCAAGTTAAAACCTTGATCAAAGATAGTCTGGAGTGGTTACCACAAGCACCTTACCCTGATGATGAATTAGCTGATTTAAACCTTGTAGTTTATCAGCATGTTTACGCGAACTATCAAGGTGCAGGTAATAGTACATACGGAGTATTCTAGGTACAAAAATGGAAAAGCCGGGACATTAATAATAGAAATATAAGTAATAGGTAAATCATAAATATTTTGTAGTTCAAAGCTTAACTGACCTACAAAAACATTAATATATAAGGAATAAACATGCATTTCACTTTAGTTTTTGACAGTCACGAATCTCATGACTTGTCATTTAGTTTAGTTTTTACTGCTGCACCTGTGTGGAAAAGCGGTCAAAAAAATATTGTTAACCTAACAAAAGAAGGTTTCGCGGGTCCTTATCTTCAAACGGGAGGATTAAAACTGTTGCTTGATAAAGGCGAAGTGCTAAAAAAACTAGCGAAAGATCGTAAAAATGTTGTATTAATTATTCATCCTGAAGGGCATGGTTGTGAAAAGTCATTGACCATTATTCGTCAAGAGTTGAGTGATGAAGGCTTTAGTGTTAAAGAAATTAACTTTAGTGATTTTGAATAACCATAAAATTTAATTGACCCTGTAGCAAGTTTAACAGGGTCGATACACTTTATTTAAATAAGCTTTTTACTTTTTAGCTCTTCTAATATCACGGTTAATTCAGGATTATTTTTGTAGTCCAGAATTAGTGGAAATAAATGAGCTTCTTGTTGCTCATAATCTAACCCAGTGTGAGTTAGTTTCAATAAGTGTTGAATATTGCAAATTTTGCATTTAACCACTTTTTGGCTGTCAACCATGCCATAATCTTCTTCCACAGATGTAGCTTGCTCAGACGTTAATTTAGGGTGCGGTTTGAAAACTAGCTCAATAGTAGAGTTCCATTTTTCGTCATTTTCTAGCACACCAAAGCTGTAAAACTCAATTTCAGCTACTCGATACTGACTTATTCTGCTTAGCACAAAATCTCTATATCGGTCTTCTCCAACAACAAAAGCTCTAACATGCCAGCGAAAGCCATTGTGAACCAAAGCTAGTGGTTGGATAGTATATGAAGTCTCTTTTTTTCTTAAGCCTGCATAGTTAATACTTAACACCAAATTCCTAGTTATAGCTCTGTTGAGCTGTCCCCATAGTTCGATGTTTGGTGCTGTTAAGAAAGGTTGAGAAATATATTCAATTCGATGAAATGGGCTTTCTTCACCCTTGTTTGCAATGAGATCTTCCACATATTTTTGATAGGCTAATAGTGCTTGAGAGTCTTTAGGAAGAAATTTAGGTGTAAATATAGCGGCAGGTAAAAAACGTTTCAACTTTTCACAGTATCTAATATTCCCTGAACATTCCTCTTCATAGGCTCTTAAGTCTTTGGTTTGTTGTGCTCTTTTTGTATCGAAGAGTAAATGAAAATAACTTTTCTTGAACTCACCTAATAATAATAAGCACAGTTCTAAAAATTTTAATCTTTCTTTAATTGTATCTTTCATTTTATCAACTTTGATAGTCATTTATATCTACATTGTAATCACTTTTTAGAGTATATGAAATAAAACAGTGCTATTTAATAGCATTATTTTGTTGACACAAGTAAATTTAATGATAAAGTACAATAGTGCCCCTAAGTAGCACCATATAAAATACGCGCTGATTTATACACAACTTGCGGGCGCATAACTTAAACAGCTAAAAGGTGAGATAACTATGCAACAAGTAATACTAGAATATTTCTATGGCTCTGATGAGTTGACTGATGAACAAAGAGAAGAACTTCCAAAGCTTATTTTAAACAAAGAGTTTGAATGCCCTGAACAATATTATTTAATGCCTGTATCAAAAGACGAGATTGATATTGACCACCTTCTTAATGTATTGGAAGATTGGGAAGGCACTGTAAACAGTACGATCGATTGGTATGCGCAAGGTCAAGATAGTCGAGCAGCTATTCACCTGATGAAAGTACTTACACCACTAAATGAAATGGTTAAGCTAAATCCAGTTAAACACAATGCAACAATACTCATTTATGAAAAAAATTTAAAGCTACCACGTGATGCTCGAAATAATTTTATTCGTAAACCAACCGTTCTTCATCTTGCACTGCTTGCCATAGCACTTAATCAACATATAAATGACGAAACGTTAGCACCATTATTTGAAGAAAGGCTAGATTCTGTTATTCAGTTAGGTTTATCTGGTGGTGGACGTTCACCAGAAGATCTATTGTTGTGGGCAATTCAAATACTCTCAGTAGCAGGTACTTTTACTTTAATTAAAGAACGTTTTGCTAAAGAAAAATATCTCAGTTGGATAGTTAAACTAACCGAGTACTGCAAAAGTATTAAAGCGCGTAATACAGATGCGCTGCATCCAATGAGTGTTGGCTACGTTAATATCAATAGCAAAAATTTAGCCTCATTTGGTATTGATAACTTAACCCAAAGTATGGAGCCAATGGCTCGTCTTAAATTTCATCATGAAAGGTTAACTGACTTTGAAAGATCTGTTCAAAGAGAGCTTTTATTGCAGTTAATAAGAGAAGAGTACAAATCAAAAGTTTTTGATTTGGCGAAGAACTTTGTTTGTGAAAATAAGGAACAATTACTTGAGTCAGCAGAGCAGCACCGCCCAAAGTATCAAGTATTTTCGTCAAAACCTAATAAAGTCTATTTAAAGCCCATTCCTGCTAACAAAATTCACGATTTTGAAAATCGACTCCCCTTATTACTTGAGAAAATTCCCAAAGGTCGTTTTTATGACATCAAGCAAGATGTTGAAGAAACAAAAGCTTTCTTAAAGAATCAGGATTTTATTGGTATGGCTTGTAGCTTTTTTGATTGGCAAAACCTATTTGAGAACGCGCCTAAGCACACAAAAATTTATATTCGCCATGTTGCCATGGAGCAAAACTGTGATTTAGGGATCTATTTGCAGTTAGTTGTGAGCTAACCACAACAGTGCCTTAGTGCATATGCTTTATGCCACTTCAACCTATATAAAGATTAAAAATAAAATTCAATTTAGGAAAAAATTATTATGAAAAATATTAAAACGCAACTTTCACTATCACATGTTGGAGCCTTACTAATCGGCTTAAGCTTGTCAAATGTTATGTATTTAGACGCCTTTGGCAAACACCAAGAATGGTCTGAGCTTTGTGTTAAAAATCAGTTGGTTTACAACTATAGTACTTCAGGCCATTCATTGGCAGTAAATGCCTTAGATGAGGACGGTAGGCCAATTAAATGCCAAGTAAAGGGCAATTAACTGTACCTACTTGATGATTACTTACTTTTCTTCAATATCTAGGTAGTAACCATCATCAGCATAAAAGAATAGTTCTCCATCTGTTAACTGATAATCACCGTTAACATGATTAACATCTTGCCAAAAAGTAGATGTTTTAGTGAGTTGTTCTTTTAAGTCTAGTAGCTCAGGAGTAGATAAAATGTCAGATACTTCTTCACTACTTAATAATGGAATAAACAACTGTCCATGTGTTTGCTTGTTAGCTAAGTCACTATCAAGCCAGTGTTGTCCTAAATACTTAGTGATAAGGCGAGGAAGCTTTTTTACGTCAGGATGAAGTTTAGCGTCTTGATAATTAGTAATTTGTACAACATTTGCTTTGCCTGCAAACCTTACAGAGCAGAGTAAGTCATTAGAGGTTGCATATTTTAGCGCAAGTTCTTTAAAAGGTGAGGCACAAACTGTTAAACGGCGAGTGGGCATATTGACTGGGCGTAACCACTCCCAAATATTGTCAACTACATAAGGGACATTACTTGGTGCGCGTTTAGTTGTTTTATGCCGCTTTAGTTCTGCGGAGTACGATGCTTTTGAAAGACTGCGATAAATTTTGTTTGTCATTTTAATGGCTATATTAAATTATTAGGCTATTTATAATGCGTTATTTTATAGATAGTTGGCAAGGTATTTAGTGCTTTATGTATGATTAATGAGCTTAACGTTATGAACGATGTTTTAGATTTAAATGCTCATTACCCGAGTAGGAGATAGCTAAAAGTGCAAGAAGATAAAGAATTAACTTTTTATATTGGCGTTGCCCGTAGTTGTAATAAGCAAATTATTGACGATGTGCAAAGGAGTTGTCACAAATTAACAATGTTGAACGCTAATGACGGAAAGCTCATTTTAGTAAGAGAAGGCGAGCTAAACTTTCATAACGCGATTTATGTCATCAAAGTGATGGCGGGAGATATGATTATAACGCGTGAAGACAAAGCTTTTCATATTAGCTTGGTGGATAAAAAACAACTCAGTGAGTTGCTATATGCGCTAACATCATCATGGTTTTTAGCAAATCTTATTGGTCATGATTATGCTGATTACTTTTCTTGTTTAAAAATGAGTAGTCGTTTGCTGCTAGATATTGTTGAAATAAAAAATGCTGATGATTTAAGGATGTTTTTATCCGCAAAGGCACTAGATAAAGCCCCTAAAGCTATCACTTGTAATATTGAAGCTATTGGACGCAATCTATCATTAGAATGGTTTGAAAAAATAGGAAATGTACTAAAGACATTTGTTGGTGATGAGGCTTTTTTTGTTGGGACTATGGCATCAAAACCAATTCAGCAGTCAAAAAGTAAAATTTATTTAACTTATTTTTATAAGTGAGCTTGATATGAATGAATTTAAACGGTGGTTTGAACAAAAACTTCACTCTCTTGGTGTGACTAAACTCGATTTAGTCGAACAAATGGGATATAAAAACACTGTAAAAGGACTAAGAAGATTAGCTGACTTTTTAGAACAACCACACAAAACCCATAATGAGTTTATTCAAGCGATATCTTTAAAGTTACCTTTAGATATGGCTGAATTATGCCAAAAAATAGTAGAAAGGAAAAAACAAATAGATCCATATCCTAAGCCATTTATTCAGTTAATATATCCTTCTCTAGACAATGTTAGCCCATTATTTCATCGGGGGTGGTTAAGAAGCTTACTCCGAGCAGATGTACCAGAAATTATTCAGCGTCTTCCTTTAAAAGAAAGAGATAAGCAATTAGAGTGTTTGTATCAGAAAAAACTGGCATCATTGGATAGTAATTTATCTTGCCATATTACAGGTTTTACCTATTTTTGTAGAAAAGAATAACGTCCACACAGTCGGTGGCGTGGTGTGGATACACGTTTGATGACACCACCGAAATTTTTAATGTTATATGAATTGATAGCTGTTCACACATTTCCCCAGTAGTATAAAATAGGAATTATTTATCGGGTTTAATTGAGTATTTATTAGTGATTAAAGTTCGAATTACACAAGGTCGTTAATTGCATGAAGAGCAAAAATAAAGTTATTAAAAATGAGTTCGTTTGGGCTCCTTTAGATAAACGAAAAAGTAAATTTGGCGGACCGATGCCACCAAGAAAACCTGAATTAAGAAAGCCTTTATTGTGGCTAGCGCGTAAAAATGAAGAACTCTATTTAGTCAATAATTCGGGCGAAGTTTTAGATTCAGTTACCATCACTAGTGGTGGATTTTGCACCAGTGATGATGAAGTAATCACTTGTTCGACAGACAAAGCGTATGAATATAAAAATATACAACTAGATACCGCTATAAAAGTTGATGAATTTGATGATTATTATGATTTGGATTTTATATTGCAAGTTACCTTAAAGGTTAAATCGTCACAGTTAGGTTGTATTAATATTACATCGCCTGCTGAAAAAGGAGGAATTAAAGAAACTGTTTTGATTTGGGATACCGGAGAAAGTGGAAGGTATGTTACGGTAAAACAAGTAACCTCATTAGATGATAATTTATAGAACCAATTAGGGTAAGACTTAAAATGAAACAAAATAACGTGATTGAAAATGGGTTTGTTTGGGTTCCTTTAGATAAACGAAAAAGTAAATTTGGCGGCTCAATGACACCTAGAAAACCTGAGTTGAGAAATCCTTTATTGTGGTTAACGCGTAAGAATGAAGCACTTTATTTAGTGAATGACTCTAATGAAACCCTTGATTCAATTATTATCTTTAGTGGTGGATTCACCTCAAATGATGGTGGTGGAGTAACTTCCTATACAGATGGAGGGGACGAATATAAAAATTTAAAGGGTAATACTGGCATAAAAGTCGAACGATTTGATTCACTTCAGGGTGTGATTTAATAGTACAAATGCACTTAAGAGTTAAATCGCCACGGTTAGGTTGTATTGACATAAGAACAATCTTAGGAAGAAAAAAAATAAAGGAGACTGTTCTAGTTTGGGATACAGGAGAAAGTGGAAAAGATGTTTATGTAAATGAGGTATGTCAAGTTGACTGTACTAATGATGATGGCAGCTAATTATATTAATAAGTAGGGATTTGTATTATTAAATCTATTTTGAAAAAAATCATAAAAAGAACACGTAATCCATCCTTTGATAAGTACAGCAATTTTTTAGAGGTTTCGATGAATGAAGATAAATTTTATTTCGGCTGAGTAGTTATAATTTACTCAGAAAAATTGTAAGTTTGAAATAATAGCCGATGATGAATTAAAATATTTGCTTTATGGCATAGAACAGCGATTTTATACAACGCCTTTAGGCCATAAAAAACGATTAGCAAATTCAGTATAGGCGATGGATTAAGAATGGCAGTTAAGGTTTCACATATTACCCATATAAACAATTTGGCAAGCATCCTTAAACAAGATTGTTTATTCTCTGATGCTAAACGCATTGAACTGGGGTTAGCTAATCAAAATATTGGCTATGATCACATTAAACAACGTCGATTAATTCGTCCGGTATCGGTGGCAGCTGGTGGTACAATAGGACAATACGTGCCATTTAACTTTTGTCCACGCTCAGTAATGCTGTTTGTGGTTCATAAAGGTCATGATGATTTTCAAGGTTGACAAGAGCGGGGGCTACACTTAGTAAGTGATGTTGACACCATTAGACTAACCAATGAGCATTGTTTTTTACCGATGTTCATGCTGATTTAGATTATGCCGAACAAATAGATGATTTTAATCGAATTAATGAGTTAGATATTAACCGTATAATTAACGAAAAGTATTGGCAAGACTTTAAAGAAGAAAAACAGGCCGAGTTTTTAGCGTTTGAGTCAGTTCAATGGCACACTATCCGTCAAATTGGGGTTAAAACTCAAGTGGTTGCTGACCCCCTGTGTCAGACTAGTTGTCGCCTCTAATTTTTAGTTAGAGGTAATTAATATGAGTCCTAGATTTACTCAATCATTTAAAAAACAAGCAGTAGAAAAATCATTAAATAGGCAGGATAATACAACCCTAAAAGAAGTAGCCGATTCATTAGGTGTAGGTTTATCATCCTTAGCCCGCTGGACACTGCAAGCTAAAAATAACGAATTAGAAACCATTTCAATTAACGAAGTCAGTCACATGAAAAAAGAAAAACGCCCTCAAGATTGGACATTAGAAGAACGCTTAAACATGATCATAAGCTGTGGTGCACTCAATGAGAAAGCACTAAGCGAGCATTGTCGAGAACAAGGTATTTACCCTCATCATGTAACACAGTGGAAACTTGATTTTGCTAACGGAAATCAGTCAGATAATAAACCTGTTTCACGTAATGAAGTTAAGACGTTGAAAAATGAAAACAAAGCGCTAAAGAAAGAATTAAACCGTAAAGATAAAGCGTTAGCAGAAACCGCAGCCTTGTTAGTGCTCCAAAAAAAAGTCCACGAAATTTGGGGAAACGACGAGGACAGCTCACAATGAGCAACGAGCGAGTAAATATTATTACGTTGATCACCGAGGCATGTAATTCAGGTGCTAAACAAGAAAACGCCTGTAATATCATTGGGATCAGTAGCAAGACGTTTCAGCGCTGGAATGGAAATTCGATGAAACAAGATGGCCGTATAAAGCCAAAACACAGTCCTAAGCATAAATTAACCGAATTAGAGCGACAACGTATTATTAAAGTAGCCAACGAGCCAGAGTATGCGAGCTTACCACCTTGCCAGATAGTACCAAGATTAGCGGATACAGGTGTTTATATTGCGTCTGAAGCGAGTTTTTATCGCGTATTAAACGAACACAATCAATTAAAACACCGTGAAAAAAGCAAACCTACTCGCCAAGTTACTAAGCCAAGAGCGCTAACAGCAACAGTACCGAATCAAATTTATACTTGGGATATCACTTATTTGCCAACACAAATTAAAGGGATCTTCTTATATTTGTATTTAGTTATCGATATTTACAGCCGAAAAATTGTTGGCTGGCAAGTACACGATGAAGAGCGAAGTACTTTAGCCGCAGATTTGATGACCGACATATGTCAGCGAGAGCAAATTAAACGTAACCAGGTTACCCTACATTCTGATAACGGCAGCCCAATGAAAGGTGCAACAATGCTAGCAACGTTACAAGAGTTGGGTATTGTTCCATCATTTAGCCGACCATCGGTGAGTAACGATAACCCGTATTCAGAGTCCGTGTTTCGCACCTTAAAATATCGCCCTGAGTACCCAGAGAAACCCTTTTTAGATATAGGCGAGGCAAGAACTTGGGTAAATGGGTTTGTGCAATGGTATAACACTGAACACCGCCACAGTGGAATAAAATTCACCACACCACAAGAACGCCATAGCGGTAAAGATATAGAAATATTGGCAAAACGTAAATTAGTCTATAAGCAGGCTAAATTAGAAAATCCGAATCGATGGTCAGGTGATATTAAGAACTGGGATCATATTGAAGAAGTATATCTCAACCCTGAAAAGGGAAAATCAGAGATAAAAGAATGTAAGGCGGCATAAATTTAAACTTTAGGCGACAACTAGCTTGAAAAACGCCGCTGATGAGGTAATTGCACTATTATTGCAAAGGTCGGAACATAAACCTGAGGTTGTTGTTCAACCTGCATGGTATTATTAGAGGTTATTATGATCACTTATCAAACAGGTAACATATTACACAACCAAGCTGATGCCATCATCAATACTGTGAATACGGTAGGTGTTATGGGCAAAGGTTTGGCGTTGCAATTTAAAAAAGCTTTTCCTGATAATTTTAAAGTATATAAAAAAGCGTGTGATGATAAAACGCTTGTTACAGGCAAGGTATTGTCTGTGCCATTAAATTCAATGAGCGCACCGTTTTATATTTTAAACTTTCCAACCAAAGCACATTGGAAAGGTAAATCTAAACTTGAATATATTGAGCAAGGCTTAGAGAGCTTAAAAGCAGAAGTTAAACGCTTAAATCTTAAGTCTGTAGCAATACCTGCGCTAGGAAGTGGCTTAGGTGGTTTGCCTTGGCCTGAAGTAGAACAACTAATACAAAACTCATTGGCTGAATTACCTGATGTGCAGTGGCAAGTATATCCGCCGCAAGCACCCCCTAAAGCCGATGCCATGCCCAATAAAACCACACGACCAAAAATGACCATTGGCCGAGCTGCCGTTATTGGTTTAATTGACCGTTATGTATCAACAGGTTTTGGCTATCGTTTATCTTTATTAGAAGTACAAAAGCTGGTTTATTTTTTAACTGCTGTAGGCGAGCCGCTAAATAAAGTGGTTTTTCAGAAGCATCATTTTGGCCCTTATGCCGATGTTTTACGCCATGTACTAGAAAAAATGGAAGGTCACTTTATTAAAGGTTATGCCGACGGTTTAAATAAACCAGAAACACCAATTGAGTTAAAAGAAGATGCGGCAAAAGAAGCCTTAGTTTATTTGGATGAGCATTTAGAAACGAAACAACGGTTTGATAAAGTGGCAAAACTTATCGAGGGTTATGAGTCACAAAATGGCATGGAGCTGCTGTCAACAGTACATTGGGTTGCTACTCAAGAGTTGGACGCTCAATCGCTGACAAGTGATGAATTAATTAAAAGAGTTCATAGCTGGAACATGAGAAAAGCACAAATGAAGCCTGCTCATATTTTAGCCGCTTGGAATCGATTAAAAGAGCAGGGTTGGTTAGAGAAAAAAGCGCCAGCTATCACAATGTGACTGATTTAGTCCGAACTAATACAAATAAAGATACAAATAAAGACGGGTGCGAATATCATTCAATATTTGCTATCTGCTTATTGAATTAAAAATAAAATCACATATAAATCAATTTATTAGTATTAACTCAATAGAGAATTAAAAACAACTACTCACCGAATTACTGTAAGCGTCCGCCAAACCACGCCTAACATTACCGCCTTTTAAATATTATGCTTTCTCTCACTTAAAAAGG
>WGGB01000179.1 GCA_015491935.1 Alteromonadaceae bacterium | reverse complement strand
TCTTTAAAGTTAGAACCATTAATACCTGCGCCAGCGGTTAATGCCATTCCCCATTGTTTTTCTTTCAATAAAGATAAAATACTACCTTTACCTTCATGACCTAATAAATAACTTAAAATTGTTTCAGGTTTTTGACGATATAAATGATCAATACTCGGCATAGCAAAGCTTATAATTAATTTACGGTCTTCTTTGACGGGTTTAATTGCTATTTTTATCGCTAAGTGTTCAGGTAAATATAAAGGGGCTGTAATGATGGGATGAGGTTGTGTGCTGTGTTTAATTGCCGCAAATTTTTCTTCAACTAGCGCTCTTAATTCATTAATAGGTTGTGGACCTTCAACGGCTAGCGTCATATAGTCAGCACAATAATAACGTTCAAAAAAGTTAGCCACTTCATCTCGAATGCAACTGTTTTTTCTATCATTTAGGGTATCAATAGTGCCCACTGAAAATTGCGAAAAGGGGTGCGCTTGATTGATGGTTTCTTTATGTACATCGTATAAACGGCGAATATCATCTTTTAACTTTAATTTAAATTCAGCATCAATATTTTGACGCTCACTCATGACAAAATCTTTTGATAGTAATGGCGCGGTAAAAAATTGGCTAAAACGGTCTAAAGCTTCAGTAAAATGATCATGGTAAATGTCGAAGAAAAAACAAGTGTGCTCTGTGGCTGTCCACGCATTATTACTACCGCCATATTGGCTAATAAACTTTTGATATTCGCTACCGTCAGGGTACTTTTTAGTACCTAAAAATAACATATGTTCAAGAAAGTGAGCTAAGCCTTGGCGATCATGAGGATCATTAAAATGACCAACATTGACGGCTAAAGCCGCTGCTGATTTCTCTGTTTCATCATTTTGGATCAACAAAACCTTTAAACCATTTTTTAAAGTAAATGGTAAATAGATTTTTTTATCGTTAGGGCTTGTTTTCAATTTTTTTCACTTATAAATAAAAAATATCATTATTAAAACAGTAAACTGGAAAGATATTTATTTCTTAAATAATAATACGGTAAAATAACAAGTAAGCAAATTACTCGAGAAAAGAAGATAAAATAAATTTTATTACTAAAGTTACTATGTTTTTTTACCAGTTAGCTTATTATAGCTGCTGATAACAATACTAGATAAAAAGTCGGTAAATAACTGGCAAATTTAATGCTTGTATTTTCACTACAATACTCTTGAGCTGAGTATAGAAGGGGAAATATGATGAAAACTTGGAAAAATATGCGAATTTTTATTATGCGTCATGGGCAAGCAAGTGCATTGCCAGCAGTTGATGCAGAAAGACCCTTAACCGCCCATGGTATTGATGAAGTTAATGTGATGGCGCAATGGTTAAAATCATTACCTTTTAAATTTGATAAAATTTATGTCAGTCCTTTTAAACGGGCTCAACAAACGGCTATTACAGTCACGCATTCACTGCATACTAATAAAGAAAAACTCACAACGCTTAATTTTATAACCCCTTCAGGTTCGGCACATGAATTACATGATTTTTTAGATGGTTGTAATCTTGATAGCCATGAAGAACAAACAATATTAATTGTTTCACATATGCCGTTGGTAAGTTATTTGGTTGCAGAATTAACTGATGAGCACACGGCTCCTATATTTCAAACGGCAGCCATAGCCGAAATTGATTATGATGAAACTAATATGACGGGGCATTTACAAAAAATGATATCGCCGAGTGATTTTGGTTAAAATTAACGATCTTCAACCTCAAGTAACACTAATAAAGCGCCATCACCACCCCATTCAAGTGTTGCTTGATGAAATGCCATCACATCGGGGTGTTGCACTAAATAGTGCGGGATTTTATTTTTTAATACCTGAGAACCTATGCCATGAACAATACATACACAATTAATATGTTGTTTTTTACTTGCCGCGAGTAATGCGGCGAGTTCCCTTTTTGCTTGTTGTTGGTTTAAACCATGCAAATCAAGAATCAATTCAGGCACATAGTCACCTCGACGCAGCGCTTTACTTTCAAAAGTACTAACACCTTCTCTAACATACTTCATTGCGCCTTTAAGGGGTAATAGCGGTTCATATTCGTCAGAAAAATGAAATTCTGCGCTTTTAATTAAGCTTTCTTTATCATTTATGTTACTAAGTGTGGTTTTAGACTTGCTGCTTTTTATTGGTGCGTGTATTGTGTCGTGCATTATAGGCTTTACTTGGCCTATGGCGTTTTTGAAGTCAATTGTTTCAATGCTTAAATCGCTTTTTTCAATAACTTCTTTTTTTGTCAGCTTTTGAGTAACCTTTGGCGCTTTAGTGGCTAAAAGTTCTTTTTTAAGTTGTTTAATTTGTGTTTTTATCGATTTCATTGCGCCAGTGTAAAAGTTTTAAATTTTATTGCAATTAAAGTTATTGTATCTGAATAGAGAATGCCATGAAGACTAACCAAACATCATTAATTAGTGCGCAGTTGCACACCATAGGGGATTTTATTCGCTATGCTAGTAGTGAATTTAATCGTGCCGAACTCTATTTTGGGCACGGTACAGACAATGCGTGGGATGAAGCCACACAATTAGTGTTATTTGCTTTGCATTTATCCTTGCCATTTAATGAACAATTAAGTGATAAAATATTTAATTGTCGTTTAATTGAAGCAGAAAAAAATACGCTGCTTGCATTAATTAATCGTCGAGTAACTGAACGCTTACCGCTTGCTTATATTACGAATCAAGCGATGTTTGCTAATTTACCTTTTTATGTTGACGAGCGTGTATTAGTGCCACGTTCGCCTATTGCTGAGTTAATTGTTAATCAATTTAAGCCCTATTTAAAAAAACAGCCCAAACGTATTTTAGACTTGTGTACAGGTAGTGGTTGCATTGCCATTGCTTGTGCTTATGCTTTTGAAAATGCAGAAATTGACGCGGTTGATTTATCGGTAGACGCTTTAAATGTGGCGCAAATCAATATTGAGAGTCATGGTTTAATAGCACAAGTTATTCCAATTCAATCTGACGTTTTTTCTGGGGTTGCTGGACAAAAATATGATTTAATTGTAACTAATCCACCCTATGTTGATATTGATGACGTTAACAGTTTACCTGATGAATACACTCATGAACCAGAAATGGGGCTAGGTAGCGGTGATGATGGCTTAGATATTACTCGTGAAATTTTAGCGCAAGCAAATGAGCATCTTAATGAAAATGGCATACTGATTTGTGAAGTAGGTAATTCACAAGTACATATTGAGGCAACTTATCCTGATGTGCCTTTTACATGGCTAAGCTTTGAAAACGGCGGTCATGGTGTTTTTATGTTAACCAAAGCACAACTTGCACAATACCAAGATGTTTTTAATCAAGCTTTAAAATAAAGCGTTTGTTAAATGGTCTTTTTTTTATTCTCTTATTATCATATTATTTTGATAATAAACAATATTTATAGGTGATTATAACCATGGCTGGCAATACTTTTGGAAAACTATTTACCGTTACTACCTTTGGTGAAAGTCACGGTTTAGGCTTAGGTGCCATTATTGATGGTTGTCCTCCAGGGCTTGAATTATGCGAAGAAGATTTACAATGTGATTTAGACCGCCGTAAACCTGGCACCTCTCGTTATACCACCGCACGCAGAGAAGACGATAAAGTTAAAATACTTTCGGGTATTTTTGAAGGTAAAACAACAGGTACACCTATTGGTTTAATGATTGAAAACACCGATCAACGCTCAAAAGATTACGGTAATATTGCGCAGTCTTTTCGCCCTGGTCATGCAGATTACACCTATTCACAAAAATATGGTTTTCGTGATTATCGTGGTGGTGGTCGTTCTTCTGCGCGTGAAACTGCTATGCGCGTTGCTGCAGGCGCTATTGCTAAAAAATACTTACTTGATCATCTTGGTCTTAAAATTCGTGGTTGTGTGAGTCAAATAGGCATTATTTGTGCTGAGCAATTTAATTGGGATGTTGTTGAAGAAAATGCTTTTTTCTTTCCTGATGAAACTAAACTAGAGCAACTTGATCAATATCTTCGCGATATTATTAGAGCAAAAAATTCTATTGGCGCTAAAGTCATGGTAGAAGCGGTTAATGTGCCTGTTGGTTTAGGAGAACCTATTTTTGATCGTCTTGATGCCGATATTGCTCATGGTTTAATGAGTATTAATGCGGTAAAAGGTGTTGAAATTGGTGCTGGCTTTGATGTTGTTAATCAACAAGGCTCTCAACATAGAGATGAAATTACTCCTGATGGGTTTTTATCAAATCATGCTGGTGGTATTTTAGGGGGCATTTCATCAGGACAAAATATTGTTGCCTCAATAGCGCTCAAACCAACCTCAAGCATAGGCGTAAGTGGTAAAACTATTGATGCCGACGGACAAGCAACCGATATTATTACTAAAGGCCGACATGATCCTTGTGTTGGCATTCGTGCCGTTCCTATTGCTGAAGCGATGTTAGCACTTACTTTAGTTGATCATTATTTGCGTAACCGTGGACAAAATGCTGATGTGCAGTGTCATACGCCAAAAGTTGCGCCTTAAT
>WGGB01000178.1 GCA_015491935.1 Alteromonadaceae bacterium | reverse complement strand
TAATAGAAACTAAACTAGGTGATAAACCAATACAGAACAAAGAAAATAAAAATAGAATAGCAACAAACACTTTTTATAAAATTTCAATTCAAGCACAAGCCTTACCCCTAATTTTTATTAATAATAATACTAAAACAGAAATAGCCTCAGGTTTACAAAAAGCATTTAATCAAAAGCTAATTACTTTTGAAAATATAGAATAATAAGAACGTTCGGCTTATCTATATCAACTAAAGTTTTTATACTATACTTTTATTCGTTAGTTTATTCGTCAGTGATCCTATTCTTTATATTTATAATATAAATTAATTAGCTAATTACGCTAAAAAAACACAAGCAAGTGTTCCAATCATCGTAAATATTAGCAACAATGTCATTCTATTTAATGAAAACAAAAAAGCACTTAATACTTAGGCAGAAAATGAAAACTATTGAAAAGTCATCTAAATTAAATAATGTTTGTTACGAAATTAGAGGACAAATTGCAGATGAAGCAAAGAAACTTGAAGATGAAGGTCATAAAATATTAAAACTTAATATTGGTAATCCTGCACCTTTTGGCTTTGAAGCGCCTGATGATATTTTAAAAGACGTTATTCATAACTTACCTCAATCTCAAGGTTATAGTGATTCAAAAGGAATTTACTCAGCGCGTGTAGCCGTAATGCAATATTTTCAACAGCAACAAGTAAAAGGTGTAACCGTCGACGATATATTTATCGGTAATGGTGTGAGCGAATTAATAGTCATGGCAATGCAAGGCTTATTAAATAATGGTGATGAAGTGTTGATCCCCGCACCTGATTATCCTTTATGGACAGCAGCAGTGAGCTTGTCGGGCGGCAAAGCAATACATTACCGTTGTGATGATGATAACCATTGGTTTCCAAATATTGAAGATATGGAAAGTAAAATTAATGAACATACCAAGGCTATTGTATTAATTAATCCTAATAATCCAACAGGTGCCGTTTACTCCGAAAAAGTATTATTAAACATCATTGCATTAGCTCGTAAATATGGATTAATTATTTTTAGCGATGAAATATACGATAAGGTACTTTACGATCAGGCAAAACATATACCAACAGCACGTTTAAGTAATGATGTTTTAATTATTACTATGGGTGGCTTATCAAAAAATTACCGTATAGCAGGCTTTAGAGCTGGCTGGATGGTGTTATCTGGCCCCAAACAACACGCCACACCTTATATTGAAGGTTTAAACATATTAGCGTCAATGCGTTTATGTGCGAATGTTCCTTGTCAACACGCTATTCAAACCGCTCTCGGTGGCTATCAAAGCATTAATGAATTGATTCAAGGTGATGGTCGTTTATTAAAACAACGTAATATTGCAGCACAAATGATCAATAATATTGATGGTTTATCCTGTCACCCTGCATCAGGTGCTATGTATCTTTTTGTAAAAGTCGATATTGAAAAATTCAATTTAAAAGATGATGAACAAATGGTACTAGATATTTTACGCCAAGAAAAAATACTGTTAGTACATGGGCGAGCCTTTAATATTAAAGAACACAATTATTTTCGTTTAGTGTTTTTGCCTCATATTGATGAATTAATTCCTGCAATAGAAAAGTTAAAAGAATTCTTTGCTAATTATCAACAGTTATAATAACTATACATAGCGATTAACATGATAAAAAAAACACAAGAGAAAAAGCAAAGTACCTTTTTAGCGTGGATTTACCGTATGCCATTAATAAAGCGCTGGGCGTTAATGCATTGTGTAAAACCTGAAAATGTTGCTGAACACTCACATTTAGTTGCCGTTATTTCTCATTTACTAACGGTTATTAAAAATAAAAAATTTAAGGGTAACTTAAGTCCTGAGCGCGCAGCAACCTTAGCGTTATATCATGAATGTAGCGAATCTAGGCATCAAGATCTCAATCATAATACCAAATACCATAATCCTGAAATAACTCGTGAATTTAAACGATTAGAAGCAATGGCTGAACAAGAGTGTTTAGAAACGTTACCTGAAGAATTTCGCGATACTTTTGAAGGGCTAGTAATACAAGATAAAGTTGATCCAGACTATAAAGCAATAATAAAAGCGGCGGATATTCTTTCGGCCTATGTTAAAACGTTAGACGAATTACACTTTAGCAATAATGAATTTGCTCATGTCAAAATCAATTTAGATAAAAAGCTTGCCGTTTTAAAAGAAACTATGCCTGAGGTAAATTATTTTCTTGAAACCTTTAGTGACAGCTGTTTGGCAACATTAGACAAATTAAGTAATACTAAAGTGTAAAGGATAAAATTGCGCTCAATAAAAGGTTAATTACATTTAGTCACACAACTAACGTATTAGTCACGATATTATAAACGCAGCTTAAACAATTTAGATATAAACGGATCTGAAAAGGAATACAATGAAGAAAACAATCGAAGATTTCATCAATAATGAATCAGCCAGTGGTATTTTACTTATTGCTGTAACTATTGCAGCATTATGGTTTAGTAACTCAGCACTATCCCATTTTTATAGCAGTTTTTTACAGATCCCTATTGAGATACGTTTTGGTAATTTTAATATCGCTAAGCCATTAATTTTATGGGTAAACGATGGTTTAATGGCTATTTTTTTCTTATTGGTTGGTTTAGAGGTAAAGCGAGAGATTATTGAAGGGCACCTTTCTTCACTTAATAAAATAGCCTTACCGGGTATTGCTGCTATTGGTGGTATGTTAGTACCTGCTCTTATTTATGCTTATTTTAATCAACATGATGCGATGGCAATTAATGGTTGGGCTATACCGACCGCAACAGATATAGCATTTGCTTTAGGCATATTATCTTTATTAGGTAATAGAGTACCTGTTTCACTAAAAATATTTTTAATGGCATTAGCAATTATTGATGATTTAGGCGCTATTGTTATTATTTCTATTTTTTATACTAGCCAAATTTCAATGCTATCAATTATAGTTGCCAGTGTTTCATTGTTAGTCCTTATTAGCTTAAATTATTACGGTGTCACTAAAAAGGCCGCTTACTTTATTGTTGGTACTATCATGTGGGTAAGCGTATTAAAGTCGGGAGTACACGCTACACTTGCTGGCGTAATGCTTGCTTTTACCATACCTCTAACGGGTAAAGATGCTTATAACAAAAAGGTTTTTCCAGCAAAAGAATTAGAGCATAACTTACATTTTTGGGTGGCTTTTTTAATATTACCTATTTTTGCATTTGTTAATGCGGGTATTGATATAACACAAATATCTTTTGACCAAATGGCTAATCCTGTTCCTATTGGTATTTTACTTGGGTTATTTATTGGCAAACAACTCGGTGTATTTGGCTTTAGCTTTATTGCAATAAAACTAAACATAGCCAAGCTTCCACAAGACAGTAATTGGTTACAACTCTATGGCGTTTCTATCTTAACGGGTATTGGCTTTACCATGAGTTTATTTATTGGCTCACTAGCTTTTGAAAATGATAATTTATATCAATCAACGGATAAATTGGCCATTTTATTAGCCTCGTTTGCTGCGGGTATTATTGGTTATTTAATTTTACGTACAACAAAAAAAGTAAAACAAAATTAATAACAAAGAATGAATATAAATAATTATCCTTACTTTTTAATTTTTGGATTAAACAGTAAGGATAAATAAATAAAAAGCTCCGTATCAATATTCATCAGGGTTTTGTTCCCGTATTTGAGTAAACTCATCAAAATTTTCAATAACTACATCGACTAACTTAGCTTCAAATTTTTTATTTTTTTGTTCAATAAGAAATGATTTAATTTCATCTTCAGACCAAGGTTTTTTATAGCAACGCTTAGAACCTAAAGCATCAAATACATCTGCTACTGCCATAATACGTGCTTCAAGTGGAATATTCTCGCCTTTTAACCCTTTAGGGTAGCCGCTACCATCCCAATTTTCATGATGATAATGAGCTAATTTAGCCCCCAATTTAGACAAACTTACTTGAGATTTTGATAATATATCAGCACCAACCTCTGCGTGTGTTTGCATAATTTTCCACTCTTCTTCATTCAACTTTCCTGGTTTATGTAAAATAACTTCAGGAATAGCAATTTTACCAACATCATGCAATGGTGCAGCCATGCGTATAGCATTAATAAAGCGTTCATTTAAATTAAGTTTTTGTGCTATTAATTCGCAAATTAATGCCACACGTTTAACATGAGCCCCCGTTTCTTTACTGCGTGCCTCTACCGCTTCGCCAACAACATAAAGTAATTCTTTTTGGGTTCGTTCTATCTCATGCTTGCGTGTTAATGTTTCTAAAATTAATACAACATTAGTGGCATATAACTCAGCTAAATTAGATTTAAAATGTTCCGCATCATCTTCAAATTCAATATACAATACCGATGTTGAATTGCTATCTGTTTCATAATAGCCAACAAAAGCATCCTTACTAAAATAATGACGTTTATTTTCAAAAGCCTGCATGATCATTTTTTTTATTAATCCGCTAACCTGTGAAGATTCTAAATTATCAGATTCACTTATGTATTTTCCTGTGCAAGCAATAATTGAATTAGTACATTCTTCATCATAATCAGTATAACTACGTGCTATATATAACGCAGAGCTATCGAGCTCCATTAACGTTAATAAATGTTGTAATGCCGCTGATCCAAACGCTTTAATTTGGTTAATACGCAATAAATCACTGGTGGCAGATATTAATAATTTAAAGGCATCTAAACTACGTTGAATAGTCATTATATCGCGATAACCTCGCACACTAGCATAAACGGTAGTGATCATTTTATTCGCAGTAAAATCTGTTTTTTCTTTATAGTCGTTAATATCAAATTCTTTAATAACAGTAGCTTCAGGCGCACTACCAGCTTGTCCTGTACGTAAAATTAACCGAATAGCTTGATTTTTTAAATCTCGTCTTATCCACTCAACTAACTTTAAACCTGCATCATCTGTCTCCATCACTACATCAACAAATGCCATACAAAAGTCATTGTCTTTTAACAATAATTCTTTAGCTTCTTTTGATGAAAAAACAGAAACAATTTCTAATTCTCGATGTTCTATTTCAACATTGCCTAACACTAGCTTAGTCACTTGATGAACAGATTCATCATCATCAATAATTAAAATACGCCAATATTTGTTATTTACTTTATCATTAGACGGTTTAACAATACTTTCGGGTTCATCTTGAAATAAAAATTCGCTCATAAAATATTTCTCATAAATTTAACCTAATATTTTTATCCTAAAAAGAATACCTAACGGTGAATAAAATTAAGTGTAATCTAAAGTTTGAATATTTCCTGTTAATTTAAAATATTTTTATAAAAAATATCTATTTAGCAATAATTTTAATAAATGACTCATTCTCTTCATTTGCTATATATAACTATCCAAAAAAGTAAAACAAAACACTTAACATTAAATGAATTGTAATTATTGATTGACAAACAC
>WGGB01000177.1 GCA_015491935.1 Alteromonadaceae bacterium | reverse complement strand
TAGAGCTTACTTCAATTAAAGACTAAAGGGCTTAGTATTATATTAATTACTATATTATATGTAGGCGATAAACTTAACTTGAATATTAAGTATAGACATATAATTATAAATAACACACTCGCATCGTAAAAGTTTTAGGTATATTATCTTAATTATCTTTTTACTTATTTTAATAGTTTATGAATAGTTTCCCTACTCTACGTTCTTACCAAGGAGTATTCCCCTCTTTAGGTGACAATATTTATATTGATGATTCTGCTGTATTAGTGGGTGATATTACTTTAGCTGATGATGTTAGTATCTGGCCTTTAGTCGCTGCTCGTGGTGATGTAAATTTTATGAAGATTGGTGCACACACTAATATTCAAGATGGAACTATTTTACACGTTACCCGTAAAAGCGCACATAACCCTAAAGGAAACCCTCTTATTATTGGTGCCGACGTCACTGTCGGTCATCACTGTATGTTACATGGTTGCCAACTAGGTGATCGTATTTTAGTAGGTATGGGTGCTATTATTATGGATGGTGCAGTTATCGAAGATGATGTGTTTATTGGTGCAGGTTCATTAGTGCCGCCTAATAAAATCTTAAAAAGCGGCTTTTTATATGTCGGTAACCCTGTTAAACAGGTTCGCCCCCTAAAAGAAAGTGAAGCGAATTTTCTGAAGCAATCAGCATTAAATTATGTTGAATTAAAAAATGACTATATAGCCGAGCAAGAGAGTTAAGTAATCTTCATTGCTCGTTTACCTCATTTGAATATGAACAGTTGAACCGATTAATTCATTTTTATCTAACCATAATTCAACTATTTCTTCCAAATCAAATTTAGTGCAGCTATCAATTTTTCCTAATTGTTTTAGTTGCACTGAATGAAAGTATATTGTGATTTGCTCACCTGATATTTGACCTGTAAAGCACCAAGCATCATTTTCTTTGTTAAAACATAAATCATCATTGAATAATATTGCTTGATTCATTAGTTTTCTTCCACAAGAGATTTCTTTAGCTTATCAATTACTGTTGTAGTTTGTGGTAAACACTGCCGCCAAATATTAAAACTTGCCGCCGCTTGAGCTACTAGCATCCCTAGCCCATCAATTACAGTCACAGAACCATTAGCTTTTGCCCATTGTAAAAATGGTGTGAGCTGTTTGCTATAAACCATGTCATAACAAACGGTATTTGTTTGAATTAATTGAGGAGAAATAACTGGGTATTTACCACTTAAACTTGCTGAGGTGGCATTAATAATTAGATCATACGATTGCTGTGGTATTTCATTAAAACCACAAGCATATAACCGTTCATCGTTAAATTGATGGCATAATTGTTCTGCTTTACTTACCGTTCTATTAGCAATAACAATCGCTGTTGGACTCTCATTTAATAATGGTAAAAGTACTCCTTTTGCCGCACCACCAGCCCCTAACAATAAAATACAACGACCCCGTAGTGTTAATTCATTACGAAATAAATCCTGCACCAAACCGAGGCCATCAGTATTATCACCAAGTATTTTTCCATCAATAAAAGTTAGAGTATTAACAGCACTCGCTTGTTTAGCTGCGACACTTAGTTGATCACATAGCTGCAATGCTTGCTCTTTAAAGGGAACAGTAACATTAGCTCCTTTACCACCAATACTCATAAAGTGCTTTACCGCTTGTGGGAAGCTATCTAATTCAACATATTGTTTATGATAAATTATAGCTTGCTGCGTTTGCTTAGCAAATTCTTGATGAATAAAGGGTGAACGTGATTGTTCTATAGGGTTACCGAAAACACAATATTGATCCATAACTGTAAAACCTAGTTATTAATTTTATTGTGAGTGTACACTCAATTTATCTGAAAATGCAGACAAAAAAGCAGTAACTAGATTACTGCTTTTTTAAATCAGAGCTATTTGATTAAATTACTATTATTTTCTTTAAAATTTATAACCTATCATTAATGAATACACCATAGGGTCAACACTGATGCTAGCTTTTCCAATTTTTTCACCACCAACAGAAAAAGTTGCATCTGTATCAATATCTATATAACGAGCAGAAGCATTTATAGACCATTTTTTGTTAATTTCATAATCAGTACCAATTTGTACAGCATAACCAAATGAACCATCTAAACTCAAATCACTTAATCCTAAATTTTTAGGTGCATCAGAAAATTTTTCATTAAAAAAGATAGTATAATTTAATCCTGCACCTACATAGGGCTTAAAAGCCGAGTCGGTATTAAAATAATACAATACACTAACCGTTGGTGGTAATTGACTAACTTTACCAAGCTTAGCGCCATCAACACCTAAAACAGAATTTTTATCTTGAATATAAACATCATGGGTAAAAGGAGTAGCAGCTAAAACTTCTATTGCTAAGTTATTATTATAAAAATAAACAAAATTAAGGCCTAATTGTGTATTATCATCAACGGTTAATGTCATTGTTGAATCTGTATCCGCCAATAAAATTGCCGATTTACCATTATCAGGATTAACATTAGTTAATCCACCTCGAATAAGAAAATCACCTGCTTGGTGAGCAAAAACCGAAGCAGAAAGAGAGCTTAGTAACACTAATGTTAAAATATTTTTTTTCATGAGAGTTTTCCTTAAAATAATTAAGGGCATTTTAAGGTATTAAAACACTAATTTTTTGATCTAGCTCAATTTTATAAGGTATTGATTTTTTTATGGTTACTAACTTGATATATATCAATCTATAGCCAAGATTGTGGTTTCAAATAATCTAATAATTTTGCTTCCGCAGAGTTTTCTGGTGCTTGAAAATCATATTCCCAACGCGCTAATGGCGGCATAGACATTAAAATAGATTCAGTACGACCGCCAGTTTGTAAACCAAACAAGGTGCCACGATCATAAACCAAATTAAACTCTACATAACGACCACGGCGATATAATTGAAAATTACGCTCGCGTTCACCGTAAGGTGTATTTTTGCGTTTGTTGACAATAGGCACATAAGCAGCTAAAAAGTGTTCACCCACCGCTTGCATATAGGCAAAACTTTTTTCAAATCCCCAATCATTTAAATCATCAAAAAACAAACCGCCAACACCGCGAGTTTCATCACGGTGTTTTAAATAGAAATATTGATCACACCAATCTTTATGTTGCTGATAAACCTCTTCACCAAAAGGCTGACATAAATCTGCAGCCGTTTGGTGCCAATGCTTAATATCTTCAATAAAAGGATAAAAAGGCGTTAGATCAAAGCCACCACCAAACCACCATACGGGATCAGCACCCTCTTTTTCGGCAATAAAAAAACGAACATTAGCATGAGAGGTTGGAATATAAGGATTTTTAGGGTGAATAACTAACGATACTCCACAAGCTTGAAACGTTCGACCTTGTAGTTCTGGACGGTGTGCCGTTGCTGACGCTGGCATTTTATCGCCAATAACATATGAAAAATTAACGCCTGCTTGTTCAAACACCGCCCCATTCGTTAAAACTCGTGTGCGGCCACCGCCACCTTGTTCGCGCTGCCAGTTATCTTCAAAAAAAGTTTGTTGACCATCAGCTTGAGCTAAACCATTACAGATATTGTCTTGTAGTTGCTTAAAAAAATTTATCACTTGCTTGATATCAGGAATATTATTAGTCGTTTTACTTATATTATCTTTCATGCTCTTAATACCTTGCCACTAAGGGCATCTATAATTTTTGAGGGTTGGGCTAATCCTAAAGTTTCACCTTTGAGTATATATTCAACCTTATCACCAAATTCTTGTTCTACTTGTTGCCACGTTTTTGCTGTGATGTGTCCTGATAAATTAGCACTTGTTGACACAATAGCTTGCTGTGTTTGTTGGCATAACGCGATAACATCTGGGTGTTCTGTAACTCGTACAGCAATAGTGCTACGCTCACCCGTTAATAACGGTGATACCTTGTTTTTAGCCGGCATTATTTGAGTAATAGCCGCGGGCCAACACGCTTTTATTTGTGCTAACTTTTCAGCCGGCACAAGTTGTTCGTCAATAAATTCTTGTAGTTGACTATAATCGCCTGCGAGTAAAATTAGCCCTTTATCTGGCGAGCGTTGTTTTAAGTTAAACAGTTTGATTAAAGCCGCATTATCATTTGGATCACAGCCCAAACCAAAAACAGCTTCTGTTGGATAAGCAATAATACTACCTTGCTTAAAAGCATTCGCAGCTTCGCAAATACTTTTATGATCGGATATACGCAAAACTTAGCTTAATTTGACTTGTAAAGCTTCATCTTTTGCTAATAATGCTTTTGCATTATCAACACGTTCATTTTTAACTTTATCTGCTACAGATTGATCGGCAACACCCAGTATTTGTGCGGCTAAATAACCTGCATTTTTAGCTCCTGCTTTACCAATAGCCACGGTTGCTACAGGAATTCCCCCTGGCATCATTACCGTAGAAAGTAATGCATCATGCCCTTGTAATGGACCACAATCTACAGGCACACCAATAACAGGACGCGTAGTCATACCAGCAACAGCACCAGCCAAATGTGCCGCTAAACCTGCTGCACAAATAAAAACTTTACAACCACGTTCTTCAGCATCTTTAACATAAGCTTTTGCTGCATCAGGCGTACGATGTGCAGAACGAACCCGTACTTCATAATTGATGTCAAATTGCTTTAAAATATCAATGGTGGCTTGCATTACAGGTAAATCAGAATCTGATCCCATTAAAATAGCAACGAAAGTAGATGACATAGTTATTTCTCTATTAAAGTAAAATTGGCGCTATTATAGCCAAAAACAAAATTTAAGTGCAGAGTGAAAAAACAAAAAGCTGTAATTAATTGTTATTGAATTTTTTGTTTATAGTTACATTTTTTTTGTGGACAAACTAGCATATCACCACTGGCCATAGTTCGTTTAACTAATATAGTCCAATGGCATTGCGGACACGTTTGTTGTACTGGTGGGTAATTAACAATATATTTGCATTTAGGATAGTGATCACAAGCATAAAAAGTTTTGCCGTAGCGACTCATTTTTTCGAGTAATTCACCAACCTCTTTTACACCTTTTTGTAAACATTGTGGGCAACTAACGCCAGCATCTTTAGGCTTTTCTTCTTCAATATATAGGCAGTCAGGATAATTAGTACAGCCAATAAACATACCGTATCGGCCTTGCTTTACAGCCAATAAAGAATGACATAATGGACACTCACTACCAGTAAGTATTTTATCATCTACGTGCTCATGTTCATGTATTGGTTGAGTGAATTCACACGCTGGATAATTTACACAGCCAAAAAAAGCCCCGCTTTTCCCATGTTTAATAACTAACTCACCACCACATAGAGGGCAAGCGTGTTCGCTTTTTTCTAAAGCATGTTCATGACGAGAAAATAACGGTTGATCTGAATTAGACATAATAGTGATATAAATGACACTGCTCAGCAAAAGATTACTGCGTATTATGACATAGTTAAGTCGTTTACTTATAGCAATTGAATTAATGAATTCAATTGCTATTAATGTAATGGCCCTTCTTGCTCATCAAATATTAAATCTTCCATTTGTGAATAAGCTTGTTCTCGCCCTGGCACATTAAATAACACCATTAAAACTACCCACTTCATGTCTTCTAAACAAAATTCTTTTGTTTCAAGCTCCATTACACGATCAATCACCATTTCACGGGTAGCAAAATCAAGCACGTTAACTTGTTCTAAAAACAATAAAAAACCACGACATTCAGTATCTAAACGGGCATTTTCATCTTGGGTATAAACACGCACAGACTTACCCGCAACACGAGTAATATAGGAATGTGTTTCACACTCTTGCAAAGCCGCTAACTTTTCTATCCAAGAAAGTGCTTTATAAATTTCATCCTGATGAAAACCTGCCCGTGATAATTCATCGGTTAAAATATCATGATCAACCATTATCTCAGCTTCAGAATGTATATAATTTTCAAATAGGTACATTAAAATATCAAACATAATCTTTACCCCTATTTTAATCTCAGATAGCCACCTGGTACCGCAGCTACCAAGCCCTTAAGCTCAAACATCGTTAGTCGGGTTAACACTTCTTCTATGGAAAGCTTACTCCGAGAAACTACTATATCTACGGGAGTAGTCTCATAATCAACACTAGCTAACAATGAATCGATAAACAAGTCTTGTTGACTATTTTGTGGTATTTTTTTATCGTTACAATCATTAAGACCTGAAAAACACGATAAATCTAACTCATTTATTATATCGGCCAACTCATCAATTAATTTAGCACCTTGTTTAATTAACCAATGACATCCTTTACTTTTAGGATTATTTACTGAACCCGGTACCGCAAAAACTTCTCTGTTTTGCTCTAACGCACAACGCGCAGTAATTAATGAGCCACTTTTAATTTCAGCCTCAACCACCAAGACACCTAAACTTAAACCGCTAATCAAACGATTACGACGTGGAAAATGCCCTGCTCTAGCACCAGTTCCGGGGATAAATTCACTGACAATTAACCCTCCTTGAGCAATAATTTTTTTTACTAACGGTCGATGACGACTAGGATAAACAGTATCTAAACCTGTGGCGACCACCGCAATAGTGCTTGCCGTAGAAGTTAATGCGCCAATATGAGCTGCAGCGTCAATACCTAAAGCTAAACCACTAGTAACAATTATACCTTGCTGTACTAAATTACTAGCAATATGTTTGGTAAATTCAATACCCGCAATAGTCGCACTACGACTACCCACAATGGCTAATTGTGGTTTATTTAACAAGGTTTGTTCACCTTGGGTAAATAGTACTAAGGGTGGATCATAAATTTGTTTTAACAATTGAGGATAATTATTATCATCAAAGGTTAATATTTGACAATCGCATTGCTCGGCCTGTGTGATTATTTTTGTGATTTTTTGCCAATCAGGTGAACGAATTTGATGAGCTTGTTTAGGTGATAAACCACAACTAAGTAGTTTTTCTTGTGGCTGAAAAAAAAGCTCTTTTAAGCCGAATGTTTCAACTAAAAAGAGCTTTTTATGAATTGCTAAGCGATTAATGGCTTTTAATGCTAACCAATAATGTACTTGTGATTTTTCCATTTTGCCTCATCCTTAAGACAGGTTATTCAATAACCTTAAAAAGGTGCTGTTACACTGTCTTGTAATTTGATAGGTTTTTTTGTAGTTAAAATAAACCCTATACTAACTTCAGGATAAGTTTTAAAAATCATTAACTTACCTAATGTTTCTGTAGGCATTTTATAATCATCACCTGAAGATTCAGTTAAACGTTCCCAACTTGATGCATCTTTTAAATACATTGGACCATGTGTTGTTTCTATAACTTGCGGGCTTTGACGATTAATAGACATAACATCACCTAGTTTGACATGATCGTTTTCACCTTTATTGATCATCACAACATCAAGCTTAGCAAACTCTCTATTTTGAGTTGCGGCTTTTATGATAGTACCATTTAAACCTTTAGCCGCTGCTTGCATCGTATAATAAGCGGGTAATAATTGCCCTTCATTAACAGGTAAAACAAAATCGCCTGAGTGAACCTCTCGTTTTACACTATTTAGGTAAATAGTTGCTGGAATATTATTTTCAATATCACCTGTTCGTATTACTTTACCAGTACCAACAAGCTTAGCATAGTAGCCAATAAGTTTTTGGCTTTGCGGGTCAATTATTTTTTCACCTTTATTATAAAAAGCATAAGCTTGGCCTAATTTCAAATCACCTTTAATGTAAAGTTTTAAATCATCCATACTAAAGTTATGTCCTTCATTACTACCTAACACATAAGGTAACGTATCAACTTGCGCTTGAGTTAATAAGCTTTCGTACTGTATAAAGGGCGCAATATCACTTAAAGGCATGATACTAACAGGATTTTGATTTTTAAATTGTTTACGCACATGAGGCGACCATTTTAATTTTGGCTTACCTTTAACCAGCATAGGTTGACCTTGTTCATCATAAACCAAACGTAATTCATCACCCGGATAAATTAAATGTGGGTTATTGATTTCAGGATTTAAACGCCATAACTTAGGCCACAGCCAAGGCTGCTTTAAAAATATGGCAGATATATCCCATAACGTGTCACCTTTTTTAACAACATACGAGGTAGGTGCATTTTTTTGTAACGTTAATTCTTCTGCAATTGCGGCATAAACAGGCAACAAAATACAGAAAATCGAAATTAAAACTTTTTTAAACATGCTATTCAATCCATTCTTAAAAGCAAAATAGTACTTATACGGTAAATTTTCTCAACTTATATTACTTAACATTAAATATAAATTTCTACTATTTTAATGCAATTAATACAATTAAAGAGACTTTATGTATAAATCACTAGGATTAATATAATTTAATGGCTAAAATTGAACATAACATTCTAATTCAATAATCGCTAATTTTTTTACTTAATTATGACAATTTTAACAGTTTTACGCTTTCCAGATGAAAGACTACGCACCAAAGCTACAGATGTAACTGAGGTAAATGACAATATTCGCACTATTGTTGATAATATGCTTGAAACCATGTATCAAGAAAAAGGCGTTGGTTTAGCTGCTACGCAAATAGATATTCATCAACGCATTGTTGTTATTGATGTTTCAGAAGACAACAATGAACCTATTGTTTTAATTAATCCTGAAATAATCAAAAAAGGTAACGACATAGTTGTCAATGAAGAAGGTTGTTTATCGGTACCCGGCTGTTATGCCAAGGTAGACCGCCATAACACCGTAACAGTAAAAGCTTTAGATAAAAACGGCAAAGAATTCATCTTAGATGGTGAAGAATTACTCGCTATTTGTATTCAGCATGAACTTGATCATTTAAAAGGTGTTCTTTTTATCGATTATTTATCCCCTTTAAAACGCCAGCGCATTAAAAAGAAACTAGAAAAAGAAGCCCGTTTAGAAAAAGACGCTTAGGATATTCTCTTGTTAAAAAATAATTTATCATCCGCACCTTTAAAAGTAATTTTTGCAGGTACACCCGATTTTGCCGCACAACATTTACAGGCTTTAATTGATTCTCATCACGAAATTGTTGCTGTTTATTGCCCTCCTGACAAACCCTCAGGACGAGGGAAAAAAGTATTACCTTGTGCCACCAAAGCATTAGCACTGACGCATAATTTAACGGTAGAACAGCCTGTTAACTTTAAAGAGCTTAGCGATCAAGTAAAACTCGCTAACTACAATGCAGATATTATGGTGGTGGTTGCTTATGGTTTGTTATTGCCAGAGGTTATTTTAAATACACCTCGCTTAGGTTGTATTAATGTACATGGTTCTTTATTACCTAAATGGCGTGGTGCTGCGCCTATTCAACGGGCATTAGAAGCTGGTGACACCAAAACAGGCGTCACTATTATGCAAATGGATAAAGGTTTAGATACTGGTGATATGATTTTAACTGCTGAGTGTGAAATTACGGAGCAAGATACCAGTGCAAGCTTATACGAAAAATTAGCCCTCTTAGGTCCGCAAGCATTACTTGATACATTAGCGCAAATGGCTACAGGAACTTACAAACGAGAACCACAAAACAATGAGTTTGCCACATACGCTCATAAACTTGATAAAAGCGAAGCTGAACTTGACTGGCAATTACCCGCTAACGTTTTGCAACGAAAAATACGTGCTTATATTCCTTGGCCTGTTAGTCAATTTACCTTTAATGAAACGAATGCCAATTCGGGTAAAATAAAAACACACCGTATTAGAGTATGGCAAGCCTCGGTTGTTAATGATGACAACATAAATAATTCAACAATAGGCACTATTATCTCAACAAATAAAAAGGCTATAACAATAGCAACTAGTCATGGTGCATTAGCGCTTGAAATACTCCAGTTACCTGATAAAAAAGCCTTAGCAGTTAGTGATATTTTAAATGGTCGTGCTGATTGGTTTAAAGTTGGTAGCAACATTAATGGAAATCAATAAGTTATGACCGTAAATATTAGAGCGCTTGCCGCACAATGTACTTTTGCGGTTGTTGAACAAGGTAAAAGCTTAACGGAAGAACTGCCTAAACAACAATTAAAAGCGGATGCTAAAGATAAAGGCTTATTACAGGAACTTTGTTATGGTGTATTACGCTATTTACCTGAATTAGAGCATGATGTTCGTCAATTAATGGACAAACCATTAACGGGTAAACAACGACTGTTTCATTTTTTAATTTTAGTGGGCATTTATCAATTTAAATATACCCGTATTCCAGATCATGCTGCCGTTGGTGAAACGGTTGCCGCTGCGCCCATATTAAAAAATAAACGTTTAAAAGGCTTGATAAATGGCGTATTACGAAATTTTCAACGCCAACAGCAAGAACAACCAACTAACACAGCCAACAAGCCGTTACCTGATGCGATAAAATATAATCATCCTAGTTGGTTTATTAAAAAAGTACAACACGCTTATCCACAAGATTGGCAAGATATTTTATCTGCAAATCAACAAAAACCCCCGATGTGGTTGAGAGTAAACCAACAACATCATAGTATCGCTGAATATTTAGAGTTACTTCTTCAAGCGGATATAAAAGTGACATTAGTTGATGAGTTTTCTGGCGCAATACAACTAAGTTCAGCCCAAGATGTTAATAATTTACCGGGATTTGAGCAAGGTTGGGTATCAATACAAGATGGTGCTGCTCAACAAGCAGCCATATTATTAAATGCTCAATCGGGCGAAAACATATTAGATTGTTGTGCTGCCCCAGGAGGAAAAACCTGCCATATTTTAGAGCAAACCAATAATATCACCATGACAGCCATTGATTTAGCACCACAACGTTTAACCCGAGTTACTGAAAACTTAACCCGTTTGCATTTAAACGCTAACGTTATTGCAGGTGATGCGGCAAATCCACAAGATTGGTGGGATGGCAAACCTTTTGATCGTATTTTATTAGATGCACCTTGTTCTGGTACTGGCGTTATTCGTCGTCACCCTGATATAAAATGGCTGCGTAAAGCTAGCGATATTAAGGTACTCACTCAACTGCAACAACAAATATTAACAAGCATTTGGCCATTATTAAAAGTTGGTGGTACATTAATTTATGCGACTTGCAGTATATTACCCGAAGAAAATAGCGAACAAATCGCTGCCTTTTTAGCTAACCATAACGATGCTGAACTACTTCCTATGAAACAAGAAAATAAAAACATTAGTAAACTTGGTTGGCAAATATTACCCGATCAACAAGGTATGGATGGTTTTTATTATGCGAGCATTAGAAAAATGAATTAACAATGAAGGTGGGCATTCGTACCTCATGCACCACCCTACAAGCTAGGTCAATTATTTTGAATGACATCACTCTTATTTAATTGTCACAACAAATTAAAGTCACTATAAGAAATATAAAGAATAACTATGAAAATAATCATTATTGGTGCAGGACAAGTTGGCGGTACATTAGCAGAAAATATGGTCGGAGAGCAAAATGACATCACGCTAATCGATACTAACAGCCAAGTATTGCAAGAATTGCAAGACAAAATGGATCTACAAGTGATCACAGGTCATGGATCTCACCCTGATATTTTAGAAAAAGCAGGCGCAGAAGACGCCGATATGATTATTGCGGTCACTAATGATGACTCAACCAATATGATTGCCTGCCAAATAGCTTATTCTCTTTTTCATACACCTACAAAAATAGCCCGTATTCGTTCAGGTCATATTTTAAAATACCGTAAACAACTTTTTCATAATCAAGATATTCCTGTTGATCATGTTATAGCGCCAGAACAACTAGTTACTCGTGATATAGCTCGCTTAATTGACTACCCAGGCGCTTTACAAGTTTTAGAGTTTGCTCAAGGCAGAGTTAGCCTTGTTGCGGTAAAAGCTTATTACGGTGGTTTACTAGTAGGTCATGCCCTATCTACTATTAAAGAACATATTCCTAATGTTGATACCCGTGTTGCTGCAATTTATCGAAATGGGCGCCCTATTCGTCCATTAGGCACCACAGTTATTGAAGCAGACGATGAGATATTTTTTATTGCTGCCAGTGAAAATATTCGCGCGGTAATGAATGAATTACAAAAACTTGAAGCACCTTATAAGCGCATTATGATTGCTGGTGGTGGTAATATTGGTGCTGGTTTAGCAAGAATATTAGAAAAAAAACATCAAGTAAAACTGATTGAACACAACCCTAAACGCGCTGAATATTTAGCGTCAGAGCTCGATAATACCGTCGTTTTTGCGGGAGACTCATCGGATCAAGAATTATTACAAGAAGAACATATTGAGCAATTTGATGTATTTATTGCAGTAACTAATGATGATGAAGCTAATATTATGTCATCTTTACTCGCCAAACGCTTAGGCGCTCGCAAAACCATGGTACTTATTCAACGTAGTGCCTATGTAGATTTAATTGATAGTAGCGATATTGATATTGCCATATCACCGCAACAAGCCACCATTTCAGCCTTATTAACTCATGTGCGTAAAGGCTCAATAGATAATGTTTATAGCTTACGTCGTGGTGCAGCAGAAGCGATAGAAATTGTCGCTAAAGGGGATGAAAATTCATCAAAGGTGGTTGGTCGTGAAATAAAATCATTGAAACTACCACCAGGCACAACAATTGGCGCTGTTGTACGTGGTGAGCAAGTCATTATTGCTCATTCTAATACGGTGATCAGAGAAGAAGACCACGTTATATTATTTTTAGTGAATAAGCGTTTCATTTCTCATGTAGAAAAACTCTTTCATGTCGATGCTATTTATTTTTAGATTTTACCGACAATTAGCTGCGCCAAAATGCGGGTGTAAATAGCACTAACAAAGTAAATATTTCTAAGCGTCCAAATAACATCGCGATAGATAACACCCATTTACTAAAGCTATTTATACTAGCAAAACTGGCTGACACTTCACCTAAACCTGGGCCTAAGTTATTAATACAAGCCGCAACCGCAGTAAATGCGGTAATGTTATCAACACCCGAAGCAAGTATTAGCAACATACAGACTAAAAACACCATAGTATAAGCAGCAAAAAATCCCCATACGGCTTGTACCACTCTATCGGGTACCGCTTTATTACCTAATTTAACCACTAATACGGCTTTAGGATGAACTAAACGTTCTAACTCTCGCATACCTTGAATGTATAGCAACATTGCCCGTACTACTTTTAAACCGCCGCCAGTCGATCCTGCACAACTACCAATAAAACTTGAAAAGATTAAAAAGATAGGTAAAAACAATGGCCAGTGAGAAAAATCTGCCGAAGCAAAGCCTGCCGAAGTACTAAAAGAAACGGTTTGCAGTACCGCTTGATTTAAAGAAACATCAACAGAATCGTAAACATTAAAAAGCCACAAAACAATAAAACAACTTAACGCTAAAAACGTTTGAATAACAATAAAACCACGAAACTCGGCATCAGCAAAATAGGTTTTTAGCGTTTTATGATGCACTGCAGTATAGTGTAAAGAAAAATTCATTGCGCCCATTAAACAGAAAAAGGCACAAATATAATTAATTAACTGACTGTCAAAATAACCAATACTGGCATCATGAGTAGAAAAACCACCATTTGAAATAGAGGAAAACGAATGGCTAATAGCATCAAATACTGACATTCCCGCTAACCAATACGCCACAGCACAAATAATGGTCAAGCCTAAATAAATAAACCATAAATGTTTAGCCGTGTCGGCAATGCGTGGGGTCATTTTTGAATCTTTTACTGGTCCTGGTGTTTCAGCACGATAAAGTTGCATACCACCAATACCTAACATAGGTAATACCGCAACAGCTAATACGATAATTCCCATACCGCCAATCCATTGTAATTGCTGGCGATAGTATAAAACAGCGTGGGGTAATCCATCTATACCACTCAAAATAGTCGCGCCAGTGGTGGTTAATCCTGATATAGATTCAAAAAAAGCATCGGTAAAAGAAACGTCGGGATGATCGAGTAAAGTAAAAGGAATTGCAGAAAAAGCCGCTAATACTAACCAAAAGAGCACCACAATAAGAAAACCTTCGCGGGCACGTAATTCACTTTTTTCATGGCGATTGGGATACCAGAAAAGCAGCCCAGTAAAAAGACACCATAAAAAGGCTAATAAAAAAGCCACACCAGCACCATCACGATAAATTAATGACACCAAAGCAGGCGGTAACATAGTTACGCTAAGTACAGCAACCAATAAGCCTAAAATTCTAATTATATTTTTATATTGCACGTTATTGTTATCTGCTTCTAAAGTGGCTATGCATTTATTCTGTAAACTAATTTAAGGTTATTTACTTAAGTATTTTTTAAAACTAACTGCCCCGCAGACAAGGTTAATAACTGTTGTTGCAGTGTTTCTTCTTGCTGCTGTGGAATAGCTAAGGTTAATAAAACTTGCTCGGTAAAGTCTTGCGTTATTATTTTACCACCAACTTGACCAACAAAATACTGAACATCATTAACTTGATTATACTGACACGCTAATGATTTATGTACCATAGCAATTTTTAATGTCGTTTTTAATTGAATTAACGCTTGGCGAACACTATCACCATAGGCTCGTTGTAAACCACCCGTACCTAATTTTATGCCGCCAAAATAACGCACAACTACCGCACATATTTCACCCACATTACTGCCTTGTAATACAGCAAACATCGGCTTACCTGCTGTTCCAGAAGGTTCACCATCGTCAGAAAAACCATAACCTTGGCTATCATTCGGTGCAGCAACTACAAAAGCATAACAACAATGCGAGGCTTGTGGGTGTAACACGCGTAAATTAGCAATCTGACTTTTTGCTTGTTCGCTACTATTACACGGATAAATATAACAAATAAAACGACTGCGAGTAACAATCGTTTCAACGATAACTTCACTTGCCGCGATTTGATAACTGCTATTATCCAAGGCTAATACTTACAAGCCTGCATCGCGAGTCATATTTTCATTATTCGCTTGATGAACAATAATATTATCTTCAATACGAATACCACCAAAAGGTCGCATTTGCTCAACATTTTGCCAATTTATCATATCGGATTGTGAAGAGTTTTTAAGTTTCGCCAACAATGAATCAATAAAATATAAACCAGGTTCTATAGTAAATACTTGATTAGCTTCAATAACTCTTGATGCTCTTAAAAAAGTATGAGGTTCTGGTGGGCTAATATGCGTGCCACGTTCATCAGCCATAAAACCGCCTACATCATGGGTTTGCAAGCCTAAATGATGTCCTAATCCATGCGGGAAAAAAGTACTCACAATACCCGCTTCAATAGCCGTGTTAGCATCAACCGTGATCAAATCAAACTCTTGCAAAACTTGCCCTATTTCAGCGTACGTTTCTATATGTAAATCGACATAACTTTTACCTGGACGCAAACCGTTAATAGCATTACGTTGTAATTGATCCATACGAGCAATAAGTTCAGCAAATTTATTTTGTTTAAAGGCATAAGTCCGTGTTATATCTGCGGCATAACCATGAAAATTAGCCCCCGCATCAATCAAAAAAGCACGAGGGTCACTCGGTTTATTGTGCTCTAATACCATGTAATGCAAAATAGAGGCATTTTCATTTAAGGCAATAATATTACCGTAAGGCGTTTCATTTTCAGAATATTCTAAAGCTTTCAAATAAGTTTGCTGAATATCAAATTCACTATTACCCGCTAAAAATGCAGCTTTAGCCGCTAAATGCCCTTTAACTGCTAATTTATTTGATTGGCGCATACAGTCTAATTCATAAGAGGTTTTATAAGCACGATGATAGTGAAAATAATTTAATACGGGTTCAGGATTTATCGCAGTAAAGCCTAATGCTTTCGCTACTTCAATATGTTCACCAATATAAGCAAAGCCTTTTTTATCATAAGGTAATAATTTTTCTACTTCGCTGGCAACCGTTAAAATTTTAATATCAAAAAAATCATTCCAATAACTATCGGGCAATGGATTAACTTTATGCCAAAAATCAACGGGCTGATAGTAAATGAGCGTGGGTTTATCTTCACCATTAACCAACAACCATGAATTAGTTACATTGGTCAGTGGTAGCCAAGCTTTAAAATGAGGGTTAGCTTTAAAGGGATAACTATAATCATCTAAAAATACTTTAATTTCTTGTCCTGAATGAATAACTAAACCTTCAAGATTCTCTCGTTGTAAAACCTTTTTTGTACGTTGCTGTAATTGAGTAATATGTGCGGCGTAATGGGTACTGAGAGTTATCATAATAGTTACCTTAAATAAGATGATTAAAGCTTTGCTAAATTAGCTGTTATTTTTTGTATGATTATACTCGTTATAACTCAACTAGCTCAAATTATTTCCCTATTTCCATGTTTATTATTTGCTTAAATAATGATTGTTTTTGTTGAGCGCGTACTTGATAAATTTGCTGATACGCTAAAACACTTTTTACATAATCACGGGTTTCTTTATACGGAATCGTTTCTATCCATATATCAGCGGGTAATTTTTGTTTGTTTTTAATCCAACTATTAACTCGGTAAGGTCCTGCATTGTAAGATGCTGTCGCTAACACTACATTATTATGTTGGCGCTTAAATAATTGTCGTAAATATTTTGTGCCCAGCTTTATATTGTTTTTAGCTTGTAATAAATAATATGGCGTTACTTCTCTACGTAATAAATGTTTAGCTGTATTAGGCATAATTTGCATTAAGCCATAAGCTCCCGCACTAGAATGTGCATCACTCATAAATGAACTTTCACGCCTTGCTATAGCAGCAGCCCAATGGGGCGATATTTTATTTATTTTTGCATAATAATTTATATTTTTTTGGTACGCTTGTGGAAAACGTAAGCTAATATCATCTAAATAACCTTGTTTTGCCAAGGTAAAAATGGCGCGATCATACCATCCTTTATCATGAGCTATTTTTGCCGCTATCAATTTTTCATTATTTGACAATGTACTTAACCAATAATGCCATTCTCGACGCGCTTGGTTATAACGTTTTAAATAAAACAATTCAAAAGCACGTTTAGCTGCAGAATTTTTTAATAGTGCTAATTTTTCTGATTCATTAAAAAATAAAGGATGGTCTTGAATATTAAGGGGCTGATTAAGATAACTTGCCGCTAAAAATCCGTAATAGTGACGTTTTTGCGCAACTCTATTTAATAAAGTTTTACCTAACTGTTGTTCGTTTGTTTTTAATAAACTACGTGCATACCAATACTTCCATTGTAACTTATGGTGATATTCTATCGGTAATTTACGTAACTCTTGTTTTATTAACGACCAATCTTGTTGCTTTAAAATATCCACCAAACGCCATTGTACTAAACTATCGTTAAGCTGCGGATCTTCGATTTTACTTAGCCATAAGCGTGCTTTTTTATGATTTTTACTGGCTAGCGCCTGTGCAAATTTTTTGGTGATATTTTGTTTTTGTTTAACTGAAAAAGTAAATTTTTGTTTTGCTTGTTCATACAATCGTAATGCCCGTTGCGGATCTCGCCAAATTAAGCGTTTAAAACCATAGCTTAATATTTCTGTTGATTTAGCTGATTTTTTAGGAAATTTACTTAAATATTTAATATAGGCAGGATCGCGGCGAACTTTATGCCATAAACGCGCAAACACTTGCTGATTTTTTGGTAATAATTTAGTTAAGTATGGAATTAAGGTATGTTTACCACCCTTTGCTGCCAAGCTAATACGTTGCCACACTACATTCGCCGTGCGATACCCCGCCTTTTGCCATTGTTTAAATAAGGGATCACAGACTTTGGGTTGTGATTTGCCTACCAGCCATAGTTTAGTCACTTGCGGTAATACCACTTGTGCTGGCGTACCCGTATCTAATTGATAACGGCGAAAATAACAATTTAATTCAACATCACCATTTGGACGGTAATAATTTAAAAACATCCATTTACGTTGTCTTTTTGCTAAATATTGCAACCATTTTTTGCGTAACGGCCAATCAAGTGGTGAACCTTTATATTTGTCTAAAAAATTATCTATTTGTTTTGCGTCTTTTAAGCGTATACGGTGCATTAAGCGCTTTTGATCTAAATAAGGCTGTAATGGATAATTGGCTAATTGCTGATATAAATTTTGATATTTTAATGAGTTAGCTTGCCAAACTTGCTTTTCTGCAGATAAAAATAATTTACGCTGAGTTTTTTTATTAACATCAGCCAAAACTGTATTTGTGAAAAATACCAAACTAAGATAAATAAAAAATACTATTCTTATGGGTTTTATGGGCAAAAGCTAAACTTCCATGCGTGGTGATATTTAATAACTTTAGTCATGATAACAAACTCCACTGTAAAGTTAATGCTTGATTGCGTAAACTAAGTACTTAGTGAGTAACTTAATATTTGAATCAATTTTTATGTCCGAATCCCGATTATCTCAAGCCGATCATCAACTAGATACTTTAGGTTTACGTTGCCCTGAACCAGTGATGATGGTGCGCTTAACTATTAGAAAAATTGCCGTGGGTGAAACCTTGTTAGTGAGTGCTGATGATCCATCAACCACACGCGATATACCGAGTTTTTGTCGTTTTATGGAACATGAGTTAATAAGTGCACAAACAAAAAAACCACCTTTTCAATATCTTATTAAAAAGAATCATTAAAAAAGTGGTTTATATAATTATTACTTAATTATTTGCTTTACTGTAATACTGAAATATCGGCAATATCATAAAAACTATTACGAATTTGATTAAGTAGCGTTAAACGATTTACCTTAATGCTTTCATCATCGGCCATTACCATAACATGATCAAAAAAGTCATCAATAGGTGCTTTTAACGTAGCTAATTCAGACAATACCGCTTGATAGTTTTTAGCAGCTTGTAACGGTGCGATTTTAACGGTTAACTCAGAATACACTTGAGCAAGTTGCTGCTCTGCCGCTTCACTTGCTAGTGAATTATCAAATTCAGTTAATAATTGACCATCAAACTTAGCTAAAATATTACCAACACGTTTGTTTGCTGCCGCTAATGCCGAAGCTTCTGGTAATTCTTTAAAGTAGGTTACTGCTTTAATACGCTGCTCAAAATCTAACGGTGCCGTTGGTTCTTTTGTTAATACCGCTTGAATAACGTCTATCGCTATATTTTGCTCTTGATAGTAGGCTTTAAAACGTCCCATAACAAAATCAATCACATCGGCTTTGGTATTCTCATTAGTTAACACATCACCATAAGTACTAATACCTTGCTCAATTAACTGGGCAATATCTAAATCAAGCTGTTTTTCTATGATAATACGAATTAAACCAATAGCGGCACGGCGCAAAGCAAAGGGATCTTTATCACCTTTAGGCGCTTGTTTTATGCCAAAAATACCGACTAAAGTATCTATTTTATCAGCGATAGCAACAGCACAACCTATAAGCCCTTCTGGCAGTTTATCACCCGCGTAGCGAGGACGATATTGTTCTTCAAGTGCATTGGCAACATCACTATGCTCACCATCATTTAGTGCGTAGTATTTACCCATAGTGCCCTGCACTTGTGGAAATTCTAGTACCATATCACTCATTAAATCGGTTTTACTTAGCAAACCTGCACGATAAGCATGGTCACTATTTAAGCTTAATAGCTCAGCAATATTTTTACTTAACTTAGCAATACGTTGTGATTTTTCAGCCAGTGTACCCAATTGCTTTTGAAACAAAACCGATTCTAAACTTTTTAAACGTGACTCTAACGTTTGTTTTTTATCAGTTTTAAAGAAAAATTCAGCATCTGCTAAACGCGGACGAATCACTTTTTCATTACCAAAAATAACTTGGTTAACATCTTTAGATTCAATATTACAAATAAAGATAAATTTATTTAATAATTCACCCGTTTTAGTAAAGACAGGAAAATATTTTTGGTGATCTTTCATCGAGTAAATCAAAGGCTCTGCTGGTACTTGTAAAAATGCTTCATCAAAAGTACCCACTAATGTAACAGGCCATTCAACCAGCCCCGTGACTTCTTCAAGTAATTCTTCATCGACTAAAATATCGGCATTAATTTCTTTGGCAGTATCGGCAATTTGCTGACGAATAAGCGCTTTGCGTTCATTAAAATCTGCAATGACATAAGCATCTTTTAAGTTTTGTTGATAATCGTTAGCGTGTTTAATAGCGACTAAGCCATGGCTATGAAATCTATGGCCGGTAACTAGATTACTGGCACTCACACCTAAGGTTTCACCGTCAATAACTTCACTGCCATACAACATAGTTAAAGTGTGAACAGGACGAATAAATTGCGTGCGCGAACTCCCCCAACGCATAGGCTTTGGAATAGGTAGTTTAGCAATGGCATTGTTAACCATAGCAGGAATTAATTCAGCAACGCTTTGACCTTTTTGCTCTGCTTTATAAAGCAACCACTCACCTTTATCAGTGACTAAGCGCTCGGCTTGTTCAACACTAATACCATTCGATCGTGCCCAACCTTGTGCCGCTTTACTGGCATTACCCTCACTATCAAATGCTACATTAACGGCAGGCCCACGTTTTTCAACTATTTTATCTGCTTGGCAAGCGGCAAGTTCAGTAACACTTACCGCCAAACGACGTGGTGTAGCAAACCATTTAATATCACTAAAACTTAACTCAGCTTTTTCTAATTGTGCTTTGATTTGTGCAAAAAATGTTTTCGCTAAGATTTGTAATGCTTTCGGTGGTAATTCTTCAGTACCTAATTCAATTAGCAATGTTTCTGTAGTCATTATTTATCTCCTGCATTAACTTGCGTTGAATTATTTGCACACATAGGAAAGCCTAGTTTTTCTCGCGCTTGATAATAAGTTTCAGCACACGCTTTTGATAAAGCTCTAACACGTAAAATATAGCGTTGTCTTTCAGTAACAGAAATAGCGTGACGGGCATCTAATAAATTAAAGGCGTGCGATGCTTTCATTACTTGCTCATAAGCTGGTAAAGGTAAACCCGCAGCAATTAGTTTTTCGCTATCTTTTTCACATTGATCAAATTGTTTAAATAAAGCATCAACATCAGCATATTCAAAATTATAAGTTGATTGCTCTACTTCATTTTGATGGAAAACATCACCGTATAGTACTTTTCCCATTGGACCGTCAGTCCAAACAAGATCATAAATACTATCTACATTTTGAATATACATAGCAAGACGTTCTAAACCATAAGTAATTTCACCCGTAACGGGGCTACACTCTAAACCACCTACTTGTTGAAAATAAGTAAACTGAGTGATTTCCATACCATTTAGCCATATTTCCCAACCTAAGCCCCAAGCTCCTAATGTTGGTGATTCCCAGTTATCTTCAACAAAACGAATGTCGTGAACTAAGGGATCTATACCCAACTCTTTTAATGAGTCTAAATACAACTCTTGAATATTACTTGGCGACGGTTTTAACATAACTTGAAACTGGTAATAATGTTGCAAGCGATTAGGATTTTCACCATAGCGACCATCCGTTGGACGACGGCATGGTTGCACATAAGCACTACTCATTGGTTCAGGACCAATGGAGCGTAAAAATGTCATAGGATGAAATGTGCCTGCCCCAACCTCTAAATCGAGTGGTTGTACAATGGCGCAACCTTGTCGTGCCCAGTAATCCTGTAATTTTAGGATCAGCCCTTGAAATGTTTTTATATTAAACGTGCTCATGTTATCTCTTGAATTCAAGTCTTATCAGTGTTGAAAGTTATTTTAGCCTATTTGTTCAAGCTAAATTTGAACGACATAGTATAGCGCTGTAAAACCCTATATACCAAGGCGTTCAAGCTTATATTTGTATTTTTTATTAAATTTTTACTTTAAGCGCCGTTAGGTTCCAAAACAACTTTTATTAAATGACATAAAAAAGCCCGATATGATGACCGGGCTAAATAATTATTTTATATGTAACTTGTTGATTTTAAAGTTAAACATCTAAATTAGATACTTTAAGAGCATTATCATCTATAAATTTACGACGTGGCTCTACATGATCACCCATTAGTGTAGTAAATAATTGATCCGCTGCAATAGCATCTTCAATAGTAACTTGTAACATACGACGTGTATCGGGATCCATAGTAGTTTCCCATAATTGATCAGGATTCATTTCACCTAATCCTTTATAACGTTGTATATACTGGCCACGTTTAGATTCTGCCATTAACCAGTTTAAGGCTTCTTCAAAATCAGCTACTACTTTAGTTTTTTCGCCGCGTTTAACGAAACCTGTTTCTTCAATTAAACCATTAATCGCTTCGTTAAGTTTCATTAATGAAGCAAATTCATTTGAACTTAATAATTCATAGCCACATTCATAAATGGTTTCAATACCGTGTTGACGTACTTTAAAAGCAGGGTAATAAATATTACGCTCTTTATGATGTAAAATATCAACAGAATAAATTGAACCTGTACCTTCTTTATCACTAATTTTACTTAACAAACCTTCAGCCCAAGCTTGCATTTTTTCTTTAGAAACATGATCGGCTGCTGATATAACATCACCATAAATCATCATTTCTAAAATTTCGCTCGGTAATTGACGTGCTATTCTTTTAGTTGTTTCAATAACTCTTCTATATTGATGTACTAATTGCTCTAAAGCTAAACCTGAAATTGCAGGGGCTGAATCATTAACATGAATTTCTGCATTATCTAACGCCAACGTAGTTAAATATTCAGTGAGGGCTTCATCATCTTTAATATAACGCTCTTGCTTACCTTTTTTAACTTTATATAACGGCGGTTGAGCAATATATATGTAACCACGTTCCATAATTTCAGGCATTTGGCGATAGAAAAAGGTTAACAATAAAGTACGAATATGTGAACCATCAACATCGGCATCGGTCATAATAATGATTTTATGGTAACGTAGTTTTTCAGGATCGTATTCATCACGACCAATACCACAACCTAAAGCGGTAATTAACGTACCAACTTCTTGTGATGATATCATTTTATCAAAACGCGCTTTTTCAACATTCAATATTTTACCTTTTAACGGCAAAATAGCTTGGTTTTTACGATTACGCCCCTGCTTAGCACTACCGCCAGCAGAGTCCCCTTCCACAATATATAGTTCAGAAAGTGCTGGATCTTTTTCTTGGCAATCAGCTAATTTACCAGGTAAACCCGCAATATCTAATGCGCCTTTACGACGTGTCATTTCTCTTGCTTTACGTGCGGCTTCACGAGCGCGTGCAGCATCAACTATTTTCATTATAATAGTACGAGCTATCGCAGGTTTTTCTAAAAGGTATTCACCTAACTTTTCACCCATTGCTTGTTCAACAGCCGTTTTAACTTCAGACGAAACTAACTTGTCTTTTGTTTGTGATGAAAATTTAGGATCTGGAACTTTTACAGAAATTACAGCAGTTAAGCCTTCACGAGCATCATCACCTGAAGCACTAGTTTCAGTACTACCACCTTTTTTAGATTTATTTAAGCCTTCTTTAACCATATAGCTATTTAGCGTTCTGGTTAAAGCGGTTCTAAAACCACTTAAATGGGTACCACCATCACGTTGAGGAATGTTATTAGTAAAACAATGAATATTTTCTTGAAAGCCATCATTCCACTGCATTGCAACTTCAACCACAATGCCATCATCACGCTCTAAATCAAAATAAAATATTTCTTCATTTACGGGGGTTTTATTCGTATTTAAATAGTCAACAAATGCTTGAATACCACCTTCATAATGAAAATGATCTTCTTTACCTTCTTCACGCTCATCAATAAGTTTTATTGAGACACCAGAATTTAAAAATGATAACTCGCGGATACGTTTAACTAAAATATCATAATGAAAAAGTGTATCAGTAAATGTTTCTTTACTTGGCCAAAAGCGTACTTCTGTCCCCGTCTGATCTGTTTCACCAACAACTTTTAACGGTTCAACAGCTTCACCTATACTATAAAATTGTTCATGTAATTTACCATCACGACGAATAATTAATTGTAATTTTTCACTTAAAGCATTTACAACCGAAATACCTACGCCATGTAAACCACCTGAGACTTTATAGCCTGAGTCTTCACCACCAAATTTACCACCCGCGTGCAATACAGTCATAATAACTTCAGCAGCAGATATTCCTTCTTCTGGATGTATTTCAGTTGGAATACCACGTCCATCATCTCTCACTGATACTGAACCGTCTAAATGTATCTTAACAATAATATCTTTACAATGACCCGCTAAAGCTTCATCTATAGAGTTATCTAAGACCTCAAAAACCATGTGATGTAAACCAGTCCCATCATCAGTATCACCTATATACATACCAGGTCTTTTACGAACAGCATCAAGTCCTTTTAAAACTTTAATACTTGCCGAATCGTAACTATTTTCTTTTTGTATAGCTTCTTCTGTCATAGCTTTTTGCCTATTTTCACTCTATTGAAATTTCACCATGTTTCACGTGAAACATTTTATAATTATCTTTATTTCCTAACTCCGATTGTGCAATTAAAGGAGCTAAATCCACTTTATTTATTGCGCTAACAATACTCTGACATGATAATAATTCTAAGGCTTTTGCTAATGCACTGCGAGAATTAACATCTAGTTCTGCACCTATATCATCAATTAATAAAATTGGTTTTACTTGCTTAACTTTTTCTATTAATTTCGCTTGAGCGAAAGTTAATGCCAGTAAAAACAACTTTTGTTGCCCCCTCGAAATAACTAATTCTAACGGTTGCTTATGTAGTGTAAATTTTACATCAAACTTATGTGCGCCTGCACTACAATATCCTTTTAATCTTTCTCGTTCATTATTTTCAATTAAAACATCAAATAATTTTTTTTTAGACGACCACCCTTTTGAATAATGTATTTCTATTTTTTCTGTCAATTGAGGTAATAAAATAGTTAACCATTTCGTTAGCTCTAATTTAAGCTGGTTAACATAACACTCTCTATCATTTGCAATAAGCTCTGAATAATTACAAAACTCATTTGTCCAGTAGGCCAACTCTTGCTGACTAACTTTGTTTCTTAAACACGCATTTCTTTGTTTATGTATTTTATTAAAGTGACTCCATTTATTTGAAAAATCATGTTTCACGTGAAACAATCCTAAATCTATAAAACGTCGTCTTTCTTTTGGACCACCAAAAAAAAGTTTAAAACTTTCTGGTGTTACTATCTGTACAGCAATATTTTTTGCCAAATCTGAAAGTTTAACTATTCTATGCTTATTCAACTTGAGAACTAAAGTATTAGTTAATAAATCTCGACTTATACCTAAACTATTTTCAGCTTGATCTTTAATATTAACAATTAATTTTTGTTGTTCGTGGCAAACTATATTTTCAACTTTAGTTGTTCTAAATGATTTTCCATGAGCTAAAAAAAATATTGCTTCTAAAATACTACTTTTACCACTACCATTTTCGCCTAATATTATATTTAAATTAGGGTGAAAATTAATACTGGTATTGGTCAAATTTCTAAAATTAACAATATTAAGTTGAACAACACTCATCTATATTCTTAATATTAAAGACGCATTGGCATAACAACATAAAGAGCTTCGCCAGAATCACAACCTTCAATAACCACACTGCTTTGTGAATCTGCCAAAGTAAATTTAACATTTTCATCTTTAATAGCGTTTAATACATCAAGTACATAGCTTACATTAAAACCAATTTCTAATTCTTCATAAGGAAAATTAATTTCTATAATTTCTTCAGCTTCTTCTTGTTCTGGATTATTGGCGGTGATTTTTAATTCATTATTTGAAAAGTTTAAACGCACACCTTTAAACTTTTCGTTAGATAAAATAGATGCCCGAGAAAGCACTTGACGTAACTGTTCTTTATTAGCTTCTAAAACTTTATCACCATTACGAGGTAAAACACGTCGATAGTCGGGAAAGCGACCATCAACTAGCTTACTAGTAAATGAAAATTCACTATCAATAATACGAATATGGTTTGAACCTAAATAAACTTGAACTTCATCATTAACTTGATTTAATAAACGAATTATCTCTAAAATTCCTTTACGAGGAACAATAACTTGTCTAACGGGTAACGTTAAATCTTCATTGGTTATTTTACAAATAGCTAAACGATGACCATCAGTGGCAACAGAACGTATTTCATGCCCTTCAGTTTCAATAGACATACCATTAAGGTAATAACGAACATCTTGATTTGCCATAGAAAAATGAGTACTTTCAATGAGTTGTAAAAACTGTGTTTTTAACAACTTAAATTCTACGTCACCTTTCCATTCTTCAATATTAGGAAAATCATCTGCAGATAAAGTAGATAATGAGTATTTACTTCGACCTGTGCTAATTTTTATTGTTTCGTTAATTAACCGAAACGATAACATTGAACCTTCAGGTAGGCTTTTACAAATATCTAATAATTTACGTGCTGGAATAGTTATTTTTCCATCACTACCTTGATTATCAACAATTGCATAAGCAACCATTTCTAATTCTAAATCTGTTGCTGTTAAAGTAAGAGATTGATCTTTAACTTCAAGTAAAACATTACTTAAAATAGGTAATGTACTTTTACGTTCAACCGCACCAGAAACCAATAATAATGGTTTCAGTAATGATTCCCTATTTAATGAAAACTTCATTCTATTAACCCGTTCTAATATTATTATTTTAAGACGATAATGTTCTTATTAAGTTTGTATAATCAGCTTTAATATCATGGTTTTCTTCTCGTAACGCAACTACTTTACGACAAGCATGTAATACCGTAGTGTGATCTCTACCACCAAAAGCATTACCTATTTCTGGTAAACTATGATTTGTTAATTCTTTAGATAATGCCATTGCTAGCTGTCTAGGTCTAGCAACAGATCGACTTCGGCGCTTAGAGAGTAAATCAGCCACCTTTATTTTATAATATTCAGCAACGGTACGTTGAATATTATCTATAGTGACTAATTTATCTTGTAATGCCAATAAATCTCGTAAAGCTTCTCGAACAAAATCAATGGTGATAGCTCGCCCTGTAAAATTAGCATTTGCGATTACTCTATTCAATGCTCCTTCTAATTCACGAACATTAGAACGTAATCGTTTGGCGATAAAAAAAGCAACTTCATCTGCTAAGTTAACATGATGTTCTTGTGCTTTTCTCTTTAAAATAGCGACGCGTGTTTCTAATTCAGGAGGATCAATGGCAATAGTTAAGCCCCAACCAAAGCGTGATTTAAGACGGTCTTCAACATCAACTTCTTTAGGATAACGATCACTGGTTAAAATTATTTGTTGATTACCTTCAAGCAAAGCATTAAAAGTATGAAAAAATTCTTCTTGAGTTCGTGTTTTACCAGAAAAGAATTGAATATCATCAATTAATAATGCATCAACACCGCGATAATATTGTTTAAATTTTTCAATAGCATTATTTTGTAGAGCACGAACCATGTCTTGAACAAAACGTTCTGAATGCATATAAGCTATTTTAGCTTTTGGATTATTTAACAATATAGCATTGCCAACCGCATGTAATAAATGAGTTTTTCCTAAACCTGTACCACCATATATAAAAAGTGGATTGTAAGCCGATCCGGGATTATCTGCCACTTGTGATGCTGCTGCACGTGCTAATTGATTTGATTTACCTTCAACAAAATTATCAAAAGTATAATTAAGTCTAATATTAGTTTTTTTAGGCAAGTTAGGTTCTGGAACGACTGATTTATTATTAATGGAAAAATTATTATTGACTGGCGAACTTGCTCTACTATTTGATACTTTGTTATGACTTAATTGCGATGATTTATTACCTACATCAAAACGTAATAATGGTGGATTTGTAGCGTCATGCAAGGAAATTAATTCGTTAATTTTATTGACGTATTTTTCACGTACCCAATCAAGTACAAAACGATTAGGTGCATATAAAGTCATAATATTGTTTTCAACAACACACTGAAGTGGGCGTATCCACATACTAAATTGTTGTGCTGGCAATTCTTCTTGAAGAACAGACAAACAACTTTGCCACACAGAATGTTCCACTAAAAAGACTCCTAAAAATATAATTTATTAATATAGTTATAAAAAGATAAAACAACTAAAAAGTGAATTTATTACAATAATAGAGCTATTATCTATGTAGTTATCCACAACTTCAATATTGACATTTTGAATATACTGTATTTTCAGAAAAAATTATTATTAATTAATTGTTTTATATAGTATTATTTTTTATTATTCTAATAAATAGTTAAAAAAGTAAAGCTATAACTTTTAGCTATTAATGATAAAAATAAAGATCATTATTCTACTCTTGTTATAAAGCTGTGGATATCATTATTTACATTATTTTAGGATTAAAATAATGATATAAATAAGAAGAAAAGATCAAAAAGATAGATAAAGGATCTTTTCTATATTATCTACTAATAAATATTGACATAAACACTATTCCACTATAGAATTCGGCCTCAAATTTTATTCAGTGTGCTCTTAACGGCGGTTAGCCAGGGCAACATTCAACCGACGGATTAGCGTAATGAAAAGAACATTTCAACCAAGTACTTTAAAGCGTAAGCGTAACCATGGTTTCCGTGCGCGCATGGCAACTAAAAACGGACGTGCAGTAATTGCTCGTCGTCGTGCAAAAGGCCGTGCTAAGCTTAGTGCTTAATCTTTTTTTTAAGAGTATTAAGAAAAGATATGCAAGGTAGCCAAATGGTTACTTATCAATTTAATCGGGAGTTACGTTTGTTAACTCCCGATCATTTCAAAACGGTTTTTTCTAAACCGATTAGATTTCATTCTCAACATTTTACTGTACTTATTAGAAAAAATTCTCTTAGCAATAATAGAATAGGTTTTGCTGTTGCCAAAAAAAAAGTAAAGCTTGCAGTACAAAGAAATCGCATAAAACGTTTAGTTAGAGAAAGTTTTCGCTTAAATCAACACAATTTACCTACTGTTGACATAGTAATTATGGCAAAATCAGGTATTGATCAGTTAGACAATAAAACAATTACCCAACAGATAGAAAAAATATGGCGAAAAATAAATCAGCGCCACAAAAATTAGCCATTAATTTTATTAAAGGCTATCAACGTTGGCTCAGCCCTCTGCTTGGCAAAAATTGTCGCTTTCATCCAACCTGCTCACAATATGCAATTGAAGCAATAAATCGCTTTGGTCTATTAAAAGGGTGTTGGTTAGCAAGCAAACGTATATTAAAATGTCACCCACTACACGCGGGTGGTGAAGATCCCGTTCCTCAATCAAAAAAAGAGAAGTAAATACACTATGGAATCTCAACGCAGTCTACTCTTTATCGCTTTAATGGTGGTAAGTTATTTGCTGTTTAGTCAATGGCAACAAGATAATGCGCCTGTACCACAAGCCGTATCACAAAATGTAACGACTGAAAATACAGCAACAAATGCCGATTATATTCCTGAAGCAAGTAAAAATAATTCAACGCCAACAAATAAAACAACTACTAATGCTAAAATAATTACGGTAAAAACCGACGTTTTAGCCTTAAAAATAAACACGCAAGGCGGCGATATTATTGAAGCAAAATTGCTTAAATATAATACCGAACTAAATAATGGTATTCCTTTTACCTTAATGCATAGTGGTGCATATGTTTATATTGCACAAAGTGGATTAATAGGTAGTAATGGTTTAGATCAAGTTATTGATGGTCGCCCTATTTACAAAACAACAGCAAAAAATTATGAAATAAAAAAAGGTCAACAACAGCTTATTGTTGATTTAACTTATCAAGACGAAAATGCGTTATCCGTAACAAAACGTTTTATTTTTTCAGCAAATGACTATGCGGTAAAAGTTGATTACATAATTAATAATAACACTAACCAAAATGCGACAGTGCAATTATATGGTCAATTAAAACAAACCATTGATGTACCTAAAAAATCAGGTGCTATGCCTACTTCAGCTTATCGTGGCGCAGCATATTCTACAGATGAAGATCGTTACAATAAATTTAAATTTGGTGATTTTGAAGACGAAAAATTAAACGTCACCACTAAAGGTGGCTGGGTTGCGATGATAGAGCATTATTTCGTTACCGCTTGGATCCCAAAAGATAACGGCGAAAATCAACTTTATTCTAACTACAGCCAAAACAGTATTGCTATTATTGGTTTTAAAGAACCGCCATTAACCATTAAAGCAAAAACCACCGCAACCACTTCAGCCGTTTTATATGTCGGCCCTAAAGATATAAATAAAATGGCAAAAATTGCCGATGGTTTAGATTTAACTATCGATTATGGCTTTTTATTTATGATCAGCAAGCCACTATTTTGGCTATTAACACATATACATAATTTAGTGGGTAACTGGGGCTTAGCAATTATTGTTATTACTTTAATTGTAAAAGGCGGTATGTATCCATTAACCAAAGTACAATATACCTCAATGGCAAAAATGCGTGACTTACAACCTAAAATGGCAGCTTTAAAAGAGCGTTTTGGTGATGATCGTCAGAAAATGTCACAAGCAACAATGGCGCTATATAAAAAAGAAAAAGTTAATCCTGCAGGTGGTTGTTTTCCATTATTATTACAAATGCCTATTTTCTTAGCCTTATATTGGGTATTTTTAGAAAGTATTGAATTACGCCACGCACCATTCTTTTTCTGGATACAAGATTTATCAGCAAGAGATCCGTATTTTGTATTACCAGTATTAATGGGGATTAGTATGTTTGTTATGCAAAAAATGCAACCCGTTACTGTGCAAGATCCTATGCAACAAAAAATAATGAAATATATGCCCGTAGCCTTTTCAGTATTTATGGCATGGTTCCCATCTGGTTTAGTACTTTATTGGTTGGTAAGTAACCTTATTTCAATTGCTCAAATGAAAATAATATTTTCAGGCATAGAAAAACAAAAAGCAGCAGCCAAAACATCCACATCATAAAATAAAAAATAAAATGACTTGTTAGGGCGATACTTTATGAAAAAAGTATCGCCTTTTTATTTATGGGTATAAATAAAGTAAAATAGCATTAAGTTAACTTTTAAAATGCAAATACTAATGCTTAATACCTCTTATCAAGAAACAATTGCCGCACAAGCAACACCACCTGGTCGAGGTGGTGTTGGCATCATTCGCGTATCAGGCCCTAAAGCCAAAGAAGTAGCACAAGCTATTTTAGGTAAAGTCCCTGAAGTTAGAAAAGCAGAATATTTACCCTTTAAAAATACTGAAAAACAAACCTTAGATCAGGGTATATCCCTTTATTTTAAAGCACCTAATTCTTTCACGGGTGAAGACGTTATAGAATTTCAAGGTCATGGCGGCCCCATTATTTTAGATATGTTATTAAAAGAAATAACCACCCTACCCAATATTCGTTTAGCAAAACCAGGTGAATTTAGTGAACAAGCTTTTTTAAACGACAAACTTGATCTTACCCAGGCTGAAGCTATTGCCGATTTAATTAATTCAAGTTCAGAGCAAGCAGCAAAATGTGCATTACATTCACTACAAGGTGAATTTTCTAAACTTGTACATCAACTCGTTGAAAAAGTTATTCATTTACGTATGTATGTAGAAGCTTCTATTGATTTTCCTGAAGAAGAAATTGATTTTCTTGCCGATAAAAAAATAGTAAATAGCCTAAAAGACATCATTAACCAAACCACAACAGTAAGAGCACAAGCACAACAAGGCAGTATTATTCGTGAAGGTATGCGTGTTGTTATCGCTGGACGTCCTAATGCGGGTAAATCAAGCTTATTAAACGCCTTAAGTGGTAAAGACAGCGCCATAGTCACCGACATAGCAGGCACCACCAGAGACGTATTAAGCGAACAAATACATATAGACGGTATGCCACTACATATTATAGATACAGCAGGGCTTAGAGAAAGCACAGACAAAGTAGAACAAATAGGTATTGAACGTGCGTGGCAAGAAATAAAACAAGCAGATAGAGTCTTATTAATGGTAGATTCAAGCCAAAAAGACAAACAAGGATCAAATGATAATATTCAACAAATTTGGCCTGAATTTTTTAATCAATTACCTGAAAATATCGGCTTAACTATTATTCGTAACAAAGCCGATATTAGCCAAGTTGACACAGGTTATAGCGAGCAAAATCAACAAGCCATAATTACACTATCAGCCAAAACAGGTGCAGGTATTAAAGAATTAAAAGAACATTTAAAAACCATTATGGGCTACCAAGGTAGTACCGAAGGTGGTTTTATGGCTCGTCGTCGTCATTTAATCGCTTTAGAAAATGCCTATCAACATTTAAATACAGGTTTAGAACAGTTAGAAGCCTTTATGGCAGGTGAAATACTCGCTGAAGAGCTACGTCTAACTCAACAAGCACTTAATGAAATAACCGGTGAATTTACCAGCGATGATCTGCTTAGCGAAATATTTTCATCCTTCTGTATTGGTAAATAAAATATAAAACTCTACTAAAATTAATTATTTTAGTAGAGTGCCTGATTTTATTTTACTTAATTCTTTAAATATTTTTTTTAATTTTTTCTTTGTTATTTTTTCTTCGAAACTATCCCTTCTTATTGACCATTTTAAAACAAGCCAGCTAAAATTTTCAAAAAAAGATATTTGCTCTTTTTGCTTTTCATTAACATATTCTCTAAGAATTACTCCAAAATGAAGTACCATAGATTTATGTGCTTCATAAAGATATTTTTCATCGTAAATACCATGCCTCATAGCATTTGCTGCCCGTTCCCAAGTATTTAAAACATAACGGATAGCCTGGGCTTCAGGAGTTTTAGAATATTCTCGTGTGGCAAACATTTTTAAAGGAAAGTTATGTCTATTTTCAAAAGCACTAACACTACACGACAAATATTTTAAATAATGTTGATCGTTTAACAAAGAATGTTGAAATGATAATGAATTAGAATCTCTTGCTGTTCTGCGTTGATAAACTAAATTAAGTAAAGCCCCCGATAAAGCTAGTACAGCTGATAGTAATATGGCCCCTGAAGAATAAAAGTTTCGACCAAGGTAATGTATTAATATAATCCCAAAAAAGAAAACAAGAACAAAGAAAAATATAATATAAAAGTTAAAAAAACGATTTTTAGTCATATAACACCCCATAAAAAAAGAGCTTTAAATAAGCTCTTTTCATAAAAACATTAATTCATTAGTAATCAATTACAAACCCCAATCTTCTTCTCTACATAATTTAAACATAACAACTCCCCCTCAAAAAATTATAAAAACGTACAACTAAATTATATGTCTTTAATATATATTATTCAATATAATAATACTAAATATAAAATTCAAAGGGTGAAAAATAATGGCATCGTTTCAAATAATAGTTGGCAGTATGTTAGGTGGTACAGAATACGTAGCAGAAGCTTGTGAAGAAACATTAATAGAGCTTGGTCATCAAGCTAAAGTACATTTACAACCCAATTTTGCTCAAATTCCGTACAAAAATCAAACATGGTTAATTTGCACTTCAACTCATGGTGCGGGTGAGTACCCTGACAATATTAAAAATTTTATAGAAGATCTAACTAATAACGATCAAGATCTATCAACAAGCCATTTTTTAGTGATTGGTGTAGGTGACTCTAGCTATGACACTTTTTGTTTAGCGGCTAAAAATATAGAAAAACTATTAATATCAAATAATTGCAATAAAATAGTTAATATATTAACACTAGATATGCAAGCAAATATTGATCCTGAATTAGTTGCACAACAACACCTGATCAAAAAAAAAGATCTTTTATACTAGTTTTTACATGACTTATCCACAATCAAAGAGTAAAAAATAGACTTATGTGTATAACTTATGTAAAAACCAGTGAATTAAACATTATTATTCAGTGTATAAAAAAAACATCATAACGGACTGTGGATAAGTAGCACTTTTGATCAGAGCTTATATTAGCTTTGATCAAAGTTTGATCACAACCTAAGGTGGTATTTATTACATTGATATTATTATAAAAAAAGCACTTACCCACAGAAAACACGATCACTAATAGTAATAATAATAAGATCTTTATAAAGATCTTTATATATTATTAGTAGATCAAACTAAGATCTTTTTCTCATTTAATGATTCCTCTAGAGACAAAAAAGCGCTAAAATATGTTCCCTTTTTTCAATCGTGTTGTGGAAATAAATAAATGTGGTATCAAAAGTCTTTTGACGTAATTGTTGTTGGTGGTGGCCATGCTGGTACAGAAGCAGCACTAGCAGCAGCACGCATGGGCTGCGAAACATTATTGCTAACACACAACATTGATACACTGGGACAAATGTCTTGTAATCCAGCCATTGGTGGAATTGGCAAAGGTCATTTAGTTAAAGAAATTGATGCCTTAGGCGGATTAATGGCACACGCAATTGATCGTAGTGCGATCCAATTTAGAACACTAAATGCCAGTAAAGGCCCAGCAGTAAGAGCAACTAGAGCACAAGCCGATAGGCTTTTGTACAAAAATTATGTACGCCACTATTTAGAAAACCAAGCTAATTTAACCCTTTTTCAACAACCTTGTGATGATCTCATTTTAGAAAAGGATCAAATCATAGGGGTCTCCACTCAAATGGGATTAAAATTCAAGGGTAAAACGGTTGTACTGACTGTTGGAACTTTTTTAGCAGGTCAAATTCATATTGGTTTAAATAATTATCAAGGTGGTCGTGCTGGTGATCCTGCCAGTGTAAACTTATCAAATAAATTACATTATTTACCATTTCGCATGGATCGTTTGAAAACAGGGACACCACCTCGATTAGATGCACGCACGCTTGATTTTTCTCAAATGATAGAACAACCTGGCGATACACCAAGACCCGTGTTTTCATTTATGGGATCGTTAAATGATCATCCTGAACAAATTCCTTGTTATATCACCCATACCAATGAAAAAACGCATGATATTATTCGTAACGGTTTAGATAGATCACCAATGTACACCGGTGTTATTGAAGGTGTCGGACCACGTTATTGCCCCTCAATTGAAGATAAAATACACCGATTTAGTGATAAAAATTCACATCAAATATTTGTTGAACCTGAAGGTTTAACCACTAATGAAATTTATCCTAACGGTATTTCAACAAGTTTACCCTTTGATGTACAAATGGATTTAGTGCGTTCAATCAAAGGTTTTGAAAATGCGCACATTACCCGTCCAGGTTATGCCATTGAATATGATTATTTTGATCCGCGTGATCTTAAGCAAACACTTGAAAGTAAGTTTATCCATAATTTATATTTTGCTGGACAAATTAATGGCACTACAGGTTATGAAGAAGCGGGAGCACAAGGATTGATTGCTGGCGCTAATGCTGCGTGTAAAGTTAAAGGTTTAGATGATTTTGTTTTACAACGGGATCAAGCTTATGCTGGTGTTTTAATTGATGACTTAGCGACGCTAGGAAC
>WGGB01000176.1 GCA_015491935.1 Alteromonadaceae bacterium | reverse complement strand
CTTGAACCTAGTACTTCATATTCGCCGTTTTCTAATACTCGTAATATTTTTGCTTGTTGTGATAAGGGAATATTAGCGATTTCATCTAAAAATAGTGTGCCGTTTTCTGCTAACTCAAACCGACCAATACGGTTACTTTTAGCGTCGGTAAATGCGCCTTTTTTATGACCAAACATTTCGCTTTCAAATAAGTTTTCGCTGATCGCACCCATATTTACGCTGATTAATGCTTGCTGCTGTCGAGATGAATGCTGATGAATAAAACGTGCTAATTCACTTTTGCCTGTGCCATTATCACCAGTAAGTAATATACTCACATCGGTATTGGCGACTGTTTTTAATTGCTTTAGTAATTGCGCCATACAAGGTGAGCGCCATTGATAGTTTTGTTGATGCTCATTGTCTTGTTGGGCTAACTGTTGTTTTAATTTAGCGTTTTGCTGTTGTAATTGTCCAAGTGCCAATTGCTGTTCAATAGCGTGTAGTAGTTGTTTGTTTTTCCATGGCTTTTCAATAAAATCATTGGCACCTAATTGCATTGCTTTAACCACTAAATCGGTATTAGACCACGCGGTTAGCGCAATAGTAGCAACGCTAATGTTACTTTGCTGTAACCAACGCAAAAAGGCTAAACCTTCTTCGCCCGAGGTGGTGTCTAAACTAAAGTTCATATCAAGAATGATCAAAGCAATATCTTGTTGATGCAGTAATGGCTGTGCGCTTTGTGGATTGTCTGCCTCAAGTACTTGATAGTTTTCGCCATTAAGACAAGCATCTTCAAGTAGCATCCGTAAACTTAGGCGAATATCGCGGCGATCGTCAATAATGAGAATATGGCTCATGTAAGTAAAGAGTTCTTTTATAAAAAAATCTGCTCAATCTTGCTGTTTATTGTTAAATTAAGCAATAACAATTTCTGTTGTTTTAGGAATTTTATCGCGCTGCCAGTGTTTTATTGCCCAGTTGATAATTTCCTCAATACTCGCATTTATCATCTCTTTTTCTGTTGCTTGCCCTAAAAATACTAAGGCAGCAATAAGCGCAGGCTGTGGATGATTATTATCAATAGCCTGAGCTTTATTTTGTTTACTGAGTTTAAAACCTTGTGCGCTGCTGGCAACAGGAATATGTCCATATTGTGGTGGGGTTTGTTTTAGCGTGGCAAAAAAACTTAGTTGTCGTGCGGTCGGTTCAAGTAAATCACAGCCGCGAATAACGTGATTAATATCTTGAAAAATATCGTCAACCACTACCGCTAATTGATAAGCAAACAAACCATCTTTGCGCTTTAATATAAAGTCTTCTTGTGCGAGTGCTTGATCGCAAGTTACTGAGCCTTGAATAAGGTCATTAAATTGATTTATACCAAAGTGGTTTATTAAGCGGATAGCATTATTTTGTTTAGGTAAATTAAGGGTTTTGCAGCGACCTTGATAAATACCGCCATCGGCTTTTATTTGTGCGCGTGTACATTGACAGTGGTAAGTGAGTTTTTGCGTGGCTAAATCGTATAATACTTGGTTATAACGTTGTGTTTGCTGGCTTTGATAAAGAACTTGTTCATCCCAATGTAAGCCAAAGGCTTCAAGGGTTGTTAAAATTGCTTGGCTGGCGCCTATTTTTTCACGAGGAGGATCAATATCCTCAATGCGTACTAGCCATTTGCCGTGATGATGTTTAGCGTCTAAATAACTCGCTAATGCAGCGATAAGAGAGCCAAAATGAAGTAAACCAGAAGGAGAGGGAGCAAAGCGACCACGATATTCCTTAGTAGCTAAAGGTATCGCTGATCGCTCTGTAGAAAAAAACGTATTGGGCAAGGCTAGCCTGCCATTTGGCGTTCTTTTATTTCAGCAAGTGTTTTACATTCTATACATAAATCAGCCGTTGGACGCGCTTCTAAACGACGAATGCCAATTTCGATGCCACAAGATTTACAAAAACCAAAATCATCTTCTTCAATTAATTGCATGGTTTTTTCAATTTTTTTAATGAGTTTACGCTCGCGATCACGAGTACGTAACTCAAGGCTAAATTCTTCTTCTTGTGCTGCCCTGTCAACAGGATCGGGAAAATTTGCTGCTTCATCTTTCATATGCGTTACGGTGCGATCAACTTCTTCATGTAGTTGTATGCGCCAAGCATCAAGAATTTTTTTGAAATGCTCACGTTGAGCTTCATTCATGTACTCTTCATTGGGCTTTTCTTGGTATGGCTCTACGCCAGCAAGGGCCAGAAGACCTAATGTTTTGTTGGTTGGCATGTATTGCTCCTAATGCTTTATAACTTAGCTTGTTTATATTTTCTTGGCTAAATTATGAGTGCCAATAGTCTATAGACCTTATTTAGACGACATATATTGTGTTGTAGTAAGAATAATTCAAGGGTTTTTCAATAAAAAATAATAACCCTAATAATTACAAATAGTTATGTTGTTTGCCTTTTGTAATGATTAGCTAGCTTTACTACAAGCAAGTTCTTTTATCAGCTTTTGTAGTGGTGAGTCAATCAATTTAATGATTTTTTATTTAATTTTTATTTAATTTTTATGATCTGGGTATTGACGACACGTTAAAATTTAATCTATATTTATATATTCAAAATATTAATTTTTTAAAAAAGTTAAAGGGAATTTCCACAAAGATGAAAATATTAGTAGTGGATGACATGATTTCGATGCGTCACGTCATGATGCATATGTTGCGCGATATTGGTTATAATGATCTCGATGAGGCAGGTGATGGTATTCAAGCATTTGACAAATTAAAAAGAGGTAAGTACGACTTGTTGATCACTGATTATCATATGCCAAATATTAATGGTGGGCAGTTGCTTGAACGAGTGCGTTATAATGAAAAGCTAAAAGAATTGCCTGTTTTAATGGTTTCTTGTGAGGATGATCAAAAGAAAATAAAATCCTTAATAGAGGCTAAAGTCACAGGCTTTATTGTTAAACCATTTACAACTAACACTTTGAAAAAACAGCTTAATTGGATAAGTTCATTGTGTAAAAATAAGAAGTCTAATTCTTCAGGTAGTACTGAAATTTGTATTGAGTAATATAAAATTACAAGGGGTTCAGTATTATATTATGGGTTGAGATACTCGCTTTGTAAGTTAATATTTCTACTCCATTATTGTTTGCTTGTTTAAGTAAATGAGCATAGTCACTATCGATATGGGCTGCTGCTTTTACTGATTGAATGCCTGAATGTAAAACGGCAAACAATAATACTGCTCGTTTACCACCTTGTGCAACGTCGATTAATTCGCGTAAATGTTTTTGTCCTCTGGTGGTCACCGTATCTGGAAAATATCCCTGTCCTTGTGTTGTACTATTATCGAGTAAAGTCACACTTTTTACTTCAACATAAGCATCGGCTAAACCATTAGGGTGGCCACCTAAAAAAAAGTCTATTTTACTGTTTTCGTTGCCATATTTTTTTTCTGGAATAATTGTTTGGTAATCGAGCAATTCGGTTATCACGTTATTTTTTAATGCTTCTGCAACCAATTGGTTGGCACGAATGGTATTTACACAGATCAAGTCACCCAATTGAGTTTGAGTTAACTCCCAACTAAAAGGATATTTACGCTTAGGGTTATTTGAGGTGCTGTACCAAATGGTATCACCCGCTTGAGCACAGCCTGTCATCGCGCCTGTATTGGCCACGTGAATAGTGGTTTCTGTGCCATCTTCGAGTATTACATCAGCAAGAAAGCGTTTGTAGCGTTTGATTAAAGTAGCAGGTTTTAAAGCGAGTTCCATTGATACAGACTATTTATCATTTTTGTTTAGCGTTATCATAACGTAAAATATTTATTCCTCATAAAGCTTTAGGAGCTACTATGTCAGCAAGCACTCATATTCGTTTAGTCAGTAATTCAACTTCTCAAAATACTTGGCAAAGTGATAATTTAATTCAATTTATTAATGATGATATTGAAATTTTTGTTGATGGCAATGAAGAACATCCATTAATGAAAATACAGCAAGCGGCTCGCAAAATTGAAGGGCTAAAAGTTCAACAAGCCGTGTTAACAGGTGATAACTGGGATGAGGCGAAGCAATGGGCATTTGCACTGGGTTTTACTTGTGTTAATAAACTAAATAATGTTGAATTTACGGGATCTAGCGAGCAAGTTACTCAGCTTAATAATAAGTTAAATGTTTATGCTTGGTCACGCGATTTGGTTAATCAAACACCAGCACAATTATATCCTGAAAAATTAGCAGAATTAGCGGCTGATTTTATTAAGGAGCAAGCACCACAACAGGTTAGTGTTAAAACGATTGTGGGTGAAGAATTAAAAGAACAAGGTTGGACGGGCATTTATCATGTTGGTAAAGCCAGTGTTAACAAGCCGTGTATGCTTATTGTAGATTACAACCCAACAGGTGATGAAAATGCGCCAGTGGCGACTAGTTTAGTAGGTAAAGGCATTACTTTTGACAGCGGTGGCTATAGTTTAAAAAGTAGTGTTGGTATGTTTGATATGAAGTGCGACATGGGTGGAGCGGCAGTTGTTGCTGGCGCTTTAGCACTAGCGATTAAAAATGGCTTACAGCAACGCGTTAAATTATTTTTATGCTGTGCTGAAAACTTAGTAAACGGCGAGGCTTATAAATTAGGGGATATTTTAACGTATAAAAATGGCGTTACCATGGAAGTGGCTAATACTGATGCCGAAGGTCGCATTGTGTTAGCTGATGGCTTGTTAGCAGCTAGCGAAACAGGTAGTAAACGTATTTTTAATGCTGCCACATTAACGGGAGCTGCCGTGAGTGCGACGGGCGGTGATTACATTGCTTTATTTTCGTTAGACCAACCCTTAGTAAATAATGTAAAAAATATTGCCGATCAACACCATGAATTAGTCTGGCAATTACCGTTAGCAACTTGGCATCAAGACAAATGTCCTTCAGCGTTTGCTGATACTGCCAATAGTCGTCCACAGCCTGGTGGTGGTGCTGGTGGTGCAAGTAATGCGGCAGGGTTTTTATCGCGCTTTGTACCTAATAATGGTCAAGGTTGGGTACATTTTGATTTAGCGTCTATTTATCATAGTAACGCTAATAATATGTGGGCGGCTGGGGCGACTTGTCAAGGTATTGCAACTATTGCTGCTTTGTTGCAAGAATAAAGTTTTTATTAAGTGTCGCGGTTGAAAACGCTCCTATAAAGATAAAATTCAATTAGTTTCAGGTATTTTGCGCTAAATATTCAGCTAATCAATGTTTAGCGCTATGTTCATCACTAAAAAAATGGCTACGCACTTTAGCTGTTTGATAAATTCGGCTAAATTGAGTTTGTTGTAAATCAGCATGAATACTTTCTTTGAAAACATTGGCATGAGCAATCATGCCATTTTTTGCTCGATATTTAGTGACTTTTATTAACGCTGATTCTGCTTCAGGAGTTAATATACTATTGCCATAAAAAACAGCTAAAACACCCCAGTTTTTAGTTTTGTTTTTTTGAATAATATCTTTCATATCCTGATGATAATTTTGTAACACCTCTTTGTTAAAAGGCCCACGTGCTTCGACATAGAGAATATTATCTTGAAAATTTAATTGATAGTGTCCATGTGCTGCTAATTCCATAATTTTCCCGCTGCCTTTGAAATGATTATAATTGACAGTCATTTTTAGCAGGCTTTTTTTATGCTGCCAAGTAAGCAGGTTTATTGTTTTTAGCAAGTATTTTTTAGATTAATATATTATTGTTTTAATCATTTTTATGCCATCCCTAGGTTGTTCTTAATTAAGTTATTTTTAAGAAAGAAGATAATATTCATTATTTTTTCAATAATCTCAAACCATTAGCTACTACTAACAAACTGGTACCCACATCGGCAAAAACTGCCATCCACATTGTTGCGGATCCCATTAATGTTAATACAAAGAAAATCACTTTAATGGCAAGGGCAAATGTTATATTTTGCAGCAATAATTGGTGAGTGTTTTTCGATAGTTTTATAAAACTGGCAATTTTAGTTAAGTCATCATCCATTAGTGCAACATCAGCGGTTTCAATGGCGGTATCGGTTCCCATAGCACCCATAGCAAAACCAATGTCAGCTTGTGCTAGTGCGGGAGCATCGTTAATACCATCACCAACCATGCCTACGCAGCCTTGTTTAGCTAATTGCTTAATAACATTTAACTTATCGCTAGGTAGTTGTTCACCTTTAGCTTGATCAATACCCGCTTGTTTGGCAATAGTTTGGGCGGTAAATTGATTATCGCCCGTTAACATAATAGTTTTTATATTCATGCTATGCAGTTGTTCAATGGCTATTTTACTGTGTTCTTTAATGGTATCGGCAACCGCAAATAACGCGAGGACTTGGTTGTTATCGGTTAGCATAACCACGGTTTTACCTTGTTGTTCTAAATTTTTTATTTGCTCTTTAAGTTTTTCGTTTTGAATAGTTAATAGGCTTAATAAACGTTGATTACCTAAATAATAATCTTGATTATTAATTTTTCCTTGTACACCTGTACCGAGTAATGCTGTAAATTCTGTTACGGGTTGTAATGCTATATTATCGCTTTGTGCTTGCTGGCTAATGGCTTGTGATACTGGGTGATCTGAGCGATCAGCTAAGCTGGCAGCTAATTGTCGATAATGATCGCTTTGGCTTGTATCAATGGCAATAAAATCAGTTTGTTTTGGTTTACCATGCGTAATAGTGCCTGTTTTATCTAATGCGAGCCAAGCAATATTTCTACCTTGTTCTAAATATACACCGCCTTTAATGAGAATACCTTTACGTGCAGCGGCGGCTAAACCACTAACTACAGTTACTGGTGTTGAAATCACTAAAGCACAAGGGCAAGCAATAACCAGTATTACCAAGGCTTTGTAAACCCAGTCAAACCAATTTCCTTGATAAAATAAAGGCATTATAACGGCGACAGCTAAGGCAATAAAAAAGACGACTGGCGTATAAATTTGCGCAAATTTATCAACAAAACGTTGGGTTGGTGCTTTTGTCCCTTGCGCTTGTTCAACTGCGTGAATGATACGCGCCACGGTGGTATTGTTTGCCGTGGCGGTTACTTTATATTCGAATGACCCTGACTGATTAATGGTGCCTGCAAAGACTTTATCGCCGACTGTTTTTTCTATGGGTAAGCTTTCTCCCGTGATCGGTGCTTGATCTATGCTTGAACGTCCTGCAATTATTTCACCATCTAAACCAACGCGCTCTCCTGGATTAACTCTAACAATACTGGCAAGTGCAACGGCTTCTATTGGTGTTTTTTCCCATTCCCCACTACTTTGCTGAACATTAACGGTTTCAGGAGTCAGTTGTAATAATCCCGTAATAGCATTGCGAGCGCGATCGAGTGATTTAGCTTCTAATAGTTCTGAAATGGTAAATAACACCATCACCATAGCGGCTTCAGGCCATTGACCAATAAATAGTGCGCCTGTTACCGCAACGCTCATTAAGGCATTAATATTTAAGTTACCACCACGAATGGCTAACCAACCTTTTTTATACGTGCCAACACCACTTATTGCCACAGCTAAAATCGCAAAAGAGGCAGATAGCCAGTTTGCGCCGCCAAACCAATGAACCGCTTCTGAAGCCAGCGCAAGTAAGCCTGCAATAATTAATGGCCACCAAGCGATGTGCGTTGCAATTATATCTTTATTATTGCTATCTTCATTCAATACTTGCGCATTAAAACCAAGTTTACTGATTGCTGCAATAATGCTCGGTAAAGCTCCCTTTTGATGAATAACGGTTAAGGTACGTTGCATAAGGTTAAATTGTAAATCGAACACTTGTGCATTTTGTTGAAATTTTTTACGGATAAGTCCTTCTTCAGTAGGGCAATCCATCTCTTGAATACGTAGTTGTGTCGTTTGAGTATTTGCTTGGGCAATTAAAGCAGGATCTACGTCTTTATCGACTGTTTTATCTTCGTTAAGTAATACGTTTGAACAAGAGCCACAGCAGGATGTTTTATTGTTTGTTTGAGTTTGTTTGTTCATCGTTTTATCCACTGTTTTATTCATGCTGATGTTACCTTTTATTCATCACTTAACCTTATTGCACTATTAAACACCTTGTAGTAACTTTAAGGTCAAGTAAAGAAACTAAATTAAATATAAAACAAGTGAAAAATAATGAAAATTGGTGAATTAGCGAAAGTAACGAAATGCACCACGGAAACGATTCGTTATTATGAAAAGTCAGGATTGTTACCTATGCCAGAGCGCAATGAAAACAATTACCGTCTTTATAATCAAACACATCAATATAGACTTAATTTTATTCGTAATTGTCGAAGTTTGGCGATGAGCCATGATGAAATCCGCCGTTTATTAACACTAATGGATAAACCGCCCGCAGATTGCAGTGATGTAAATAATTTATTGGCTGATCATATTCAGCATGTTGATACACGTTTGCAGGAATTAATGGAGCTGAAAGAACAGTTAAGCCATTTACAGCAACAATGTCAAAACGATGATGTGATTGATCATTGTGGAATTTTACGAGGGTTGCAGTCAATGGAAAACAGAGATAAAAGCCATTCTCATTTAAAATGATTTCAATTAGTTTAGCTGCCAAGTATGTATTGGCGTATAAATAACACCATGTTCACTTGAAATAGATTGATATAAGCTAAAACTGTTAATTTTTAAGGTAATATTTTTATTTATGATGCTTGTGTTTAAAGTATTGTCATCTATTGCATGAGCTTTGCGATATATACTTAAATGTGGGCAATAAGAACGGTTTTCTTGAAATAAACCGAGAGCTATTGCCGCTTGGCTTAATTTGTTAGCCAGCTCACTTAGCCAGCTAGGGCACATTTGTAAGCCTAAATACATCACCTTAGGTTTTTTAAATAAACCGAGATGGTCAAGCCGTAACGTTTGATCTTTAATCGGTGACATTTGCTGAGTTAATTTACTGGCATGGTTGGTTAATTGCTGTTGTTGCTCGCTTGTAGTATTACCTAAAAAGGCTAGTGTGATATGAAAATTATCACTGGCGATGGCTTTAAACGGTTGTTTTAGTTGCTGATCGCGCCATTGAGCTATGCTTTGCTTGTCATTAGCAGCAATATCCAAGGCGAAAAATAAGCGTTTCATAAAGCTTCTCAATTAGTTTTAAGTAAAAGATTCTGATCTGCACAAGTATAGTATATATATTAAAAAAAATTGTTGTGCCTCGCTACGCACGTGACAACCTACAAAAATGGCAAATGCCTGTAGGATGCATATTCTCCTGAGCATCTTCTCCTGCCGCGACATTTGAATAGCTGTTTTTTTTTGTGTTATTTAACGGCCAAATTTGCAAAATATTTTTTAGCCTCTTGTTTTACTTTCGGCGCTAATAACAAGGTTGAGATCATTGTTGGAATTGCCATGGTCGCGTACATAATATCAATAACATTAATCACAACGCTAAAAGAAGTGACGGCACCAACCACAATTAAGACGAGATAAAACCAGACGTATAATTTTTCAAAGCTTGTACCGAATAAAAAATTTGCACACTTACCACCGTAATACCAAAAAGTGAGTACGGTGCTGGTGCTTAAAAAAAACACGACTAAGGTGAGTAAATAGCCGCCCACATAAGGTATGTTTTGTTCGAAAGCTTGCGCGGTTAAACTCACACCAGAAAGATTTGTATCTAAAACACCCGTTACTAAAATGGCTAGTGCTGTACAGGTGCACACAATGAGCGTATCAACAATAGGGCCAAGTGTTGCGACTAAACCTTCGCGGATTGGTTCGTTAGTTTTAGCTGCACCATGAGCGAGTGATTCGGTACCAATGCCTGCTTCATTTGAAAACGCTCCCCGTTGTACGCCTATTAAAATAACACTGCCAACAAAACCACCTGTTATTGAGCTGCCATTGAAAGCACCCGCAAATATTGAGAAAAAAGCTTCGGGTACATTACTAATATTCATGATCAGTACATATAATGTCATAACGAAATACAAAGCCACCATAAAAGGCACTAGACGGCTAGTTACGGCCGAAATGCGTGATAATTTTCCTAATACAATGGAAGTAATTAATGCTGCGAGTAACAAACCCGTAATTAAATCGAAAGAAAAATGTTGTTCAGCGCTTGCTAAACCATTGGGAATGGCAACAAAATCACGCAATACTTGTACTAACTGATTTATTTGAAAAATAGGCAAGGCACCAAACATGGCGCCAATACAAAATAACCAAGCCAGTGGCAGCCATTTTTTATCTAAACCTTCACGAATAACATACATTGGACCACCTTGTAAGTGTCCATTTCTGTCTAAACCGCGGTATTTAACCGCTAAACTGGCGGTATAAAACTTAGTGGCAATGCCGACTAAAGCGGTGATCCACATCCAAAAAATAGCGCCTGCACCGCCAAGGGTTATGGCGACGGCAACACCTGAAATATTACCTAACCCTAAGGTACCTGAAAGAGCTAGCATTAAGGCTTGAAAATGAGAAACATCGCCTTTAATGGCTTCAGAGTTAGCGGTTTTATTTTCGTTAGGTATTTTTCCTAGCGTGATATCTAAGGCGTGTTTTAAATATAGATACGGTTTAAAGCCTGAATGAAAAACAAAAAATAAGCCACCGCCGACTAATAAAATAACTAAAGGTAAGCCCCACATAAAAGCGACAATTTGGCTGAGTAACGCATTAATATTTTCCATCAATAATATCTTTTACTTAAATTATTTTTAGCAGCATACGTTGATAACCTAATTACTACTAGTTATTTGGAATATAACTAAAAAACATAGGTGATAAAAGATTGATAAATACTGAGTATTTTTCTATGCTTAACAAAGTCGACCTCTCCTTAAAATTAGCAGCTATTACTTTCATGGAAAAACATACCCCAAAAATAAAATATAGCTCAAAAATTGAAATTAAAAGACGAGAATATAATCAATTTGTTGCCACTGAAAGTATTGAAGATTATGCCCTGCGTTATTCCCCTGCAAGTTTTCGTAAATGGTCAGAATTTTTAGTTGCCAACACGGCACTTGGTAGTATTTCTTTTTTAGCATTAGAGGCAATAGGGGCAAGTATTGCTATTAATTATGGTTTTGCTAATGCCTTTTGGGGGATTTTAACCGCAGCTATTATTATTTTTTTGATGGGGTTGCCCATTTGCTACCAAGCGGCGAAGCATAATATTGATATTGACTTATTAACCCGTGCTACAGGGTTTGGTTATATTGGTTCAACCATCACCTCATTAATTTATGCCTCTTTTTGTTTTATTTTTTTCGCGTTAGAAGCCGCAATTATGGCGCAAGCGCTACTCCTGTATTTTGATATTCCCCTCTCTATTGGTTATGCAATTAGCTCTATTATTATTATTCCTATTGTATTTTATGGCATGAGTATCATTAACCGATTGCAATTATATACATTGCCTATTTGGCTGATTTTAATGTTTTTACCTTTTATTATGGTACTTACCAAAGAACCCTTAATCGTTGATAACGTTCTCAATTTTGCGGGAACAAAAACTCATAGTAGCGAATTTTCTTTTTATTATTATGGGTTTGCGATAGGGATTTCATTATCACTTATTGCCCAAATAGGTGAACAAGTTGACTATTTACGTTTTATGCCTGACAAAACGCCTGAAAATCGTTTTAAATGGTGGTGTGCTGTTATTTTTGCAGGACCAGGTTGGATTATTTTAGGCTTTTTAAAACAAATTGGTGGTATTTTATTAGCTGCATTGGTGCTACTTGGTGGTGCTTCGGTTGTTAAAGCTAGAGAGCCAATTTATATGTATAACGCGGCTTACGATTATGTTTTTGCAAATCCCAGTATAGCAATCACTGTTAGTTTTATATTTGTTATTCTCTCGCAAATAAAAATTAATGTTACCAATGCTTATGCGGGTTCTTTAGCTTGGTCAAATTTCTTTTCTCGTCTTACTCACTCTCATCCTGGCCGTGTTGTTTGGTTATTATTTAATATTATTATTGCGCTTTTATTAATGGAATTAGGCGTTTTTCAAGTATTAGAAAATATATTAGGCTTGTATTCTAATATTGCTATTGCATGGATAGCGGCCATTGTTGCCGATATTGTGGTGATTAAACCGTTAGGGCTTAGTCCAAAAATGATTGAGTTTAAACGTGCTCATTTATTTAATATAAATCCTGTTGGTGTATTTAGTACGTTATTTGCCTCGTTATTATCTATTATTGCTTTTTCGGGATTACTGGGATTTAAGTTGCAAGCCTTTTCATCCATTATCGCCTTATGCACTAGTTTTGTTTTGGCAATATTAATCGCCATTATTACTCAAGGTAAATATTATATTGCGCGTCAAGAGCATGATTTTTCAAATGACGAAAATCATTTATGCAGTGTTTGCCATATTCATTATCATGCAAAAGATATGGCTTTTTGTCCAATGTATCAAAACAATATTTGTTCGTTATGCTGTTCTTTAGAAGGTCGTTGTCATGACCAATGTAAAGATAAAAAAGAGTTTAGTTTACGCGATAAAATTGTTTCAAGTGTTATGGCGTTCACCAAATATAAATTTCAGCATGATACGGTACAACGTTTAACAAGCTTTTTCTTAGTGTTTTTGGGTTTATTAATCGTTATGGGGTTTATGTTGTGGACCTCATATAGTATTCAAACTGCTATTAGTGATGTAACTAAGCTTGCTGTTGTTCAAAATGTTTACTATAAAATCTTTTATTTGTTTTCAGCAATATTAATGTTGTCAGCTTGGTTAATTGTTTTAATTAATGAAAGCCGAGAATTGGTTGAAAATGAATTAGTGGTTAAAAATGAAGCGCTTGAGTTAAGCGAAACTAATTTAGATCGTGCACAAAAAGTAGCGGGTTTAGGTAGCTGGGAATTAGACTTAGTTAATAATAAGTTAACCTGGTCAGATGAGGTTTTTCGTATTTTTGAAATGCCACAAGATAAATTTACCGCTACTTACGAAGGTTTTGTTGCCACAATACATCCTGACGATCGTGCCATGGTTAAAAGTGCTTATGAAAGCTCGCTTGCTAATAAAACCCCTTATAATATTGAACATCGTTTGTTAATGCCCAATAAAAAAATAAAGTATGTGACAGAGCGTGGTGAAACTCAATTTGATGAACAAGGAAAACCACTTAAATCTTTTGGGACAGTGTTAGATATTACTGAGTTAAAAATAGCTCAAGAAGTTATTCATCATCAAGCCCATTATGATTCTTTAACGAACTTACCTAACCGTTTTTTAGTGCTTGATCGACTGGCTCAATTAATGAATGAAGCACAGCGAAATAATACAATGATTTCAGTATTATTTATTGATTTAGATGATTTTAAAAAAATAAATGATTCATTAGGTCATAACGCAGGTGACAAAGTATTAATTGAAGCAGCCAAACGCTTGGTTAATGTGGTGCGCAGTGAAGATACGGTAAGCCGCTTAGGTGGTGATGAGTTTCTTATTTTGTTAGGTCATCATACTTCACCTGCTGATGCTGAAATTGTTGCTGAGAATTTAATAAATGAACTAAGAAAAATATTTTATATTGATGAACGTGAATTAATTATTACGGCCAGTATTGGTATTGCTATTTATCCTAATGACGGTGATAACGTTACTACCTTGTTGAAGCATTCAGATTCGGCTATGTATCATGCTAAAGCGATGGGGCGAAATACTTATGCCTATTTTACGCATGAAATGAATAATGCGGTAATGCGCCGCTTAGCCATTGAAGAACAAATTCACCATGCTTTATCACGAAATGAATTTAGCGTTTATTATCAACCTAAAATAGAAATTAGTAGCGGAAAAATAATAGGAGCAGAAGCCTTATTACGTTGGCATAACCATAAATTAGGTGAAATATCGCCTACAGAATTTATTGTGATAGCCGAACAAACAGGCACTATTATTCCTATTGGCGAATTTGTTTTAACTGTTGCCTTAAAACAAACGAAGCAATGGCAATTAGATTATCAGCATGATTTTCAAATTGCCGTCAACTTATCACCTCGACAATTTAGAGATCTTAATTTAACCACGAATATAGCTCAAGCATTAACCAATAGTGATGTTGCTGGTAATACGCTTGAATTAGAAATTACCGAAGGTGTATTAATGAGTGGTTATCTTTATGTTGAACAAGCTTTACAAGAACTTAGCGCACTTGGCATTAGCATTGCGATGGATGATTTTGGTACGGGCTATTCTTCATTAAGTTACCTACGTAATTATCCTTTTGATATTTTAAAAATAGATAGAAATTTTATTAAAGACATGACAGATAACAAAGCAGATCGTGATTTGGTTAAAGCTACTATTGCAATGGCTCGCTCTCTTAATTTAAAAGTTGTTGCCGAAGGTGTCGAAAATAAAAAACAACTTTCATTATTAAAGCAATATCATTGCGATTTAGCGCAAGGTTATTTTTTTAGTAAGCCAATTACAGCGAAAGAAATGGGTGATTTACTCAAAAATAAGGTTAACTTTATGTGTAGTGATAATGAGTAGTCAATTTATAGCTCTTAATTATCTTTTATGACGACATCTTTACCTATAGAAGCAATAAAAATAGATTTTATTGCGGCATTAAAACATAACAATACGCTTGTCTTATCAGCACCACCTGGTGCAGGTAAATCAACTTGTTTACCGCTTTGGTTATTAAATATGGCGGAATTTTTAGGGCAAAAAATTTATTTGCTGCAACCAAGGCGAGTTGCCGTAAAAAATATTGCTTTATATTTAGCGAGTCAATTGGGTGAACAAGTAGGGCAACGTATTGGCTATCGCTTGCGTGATGAAACAAAAGTGAGTGCCACCACACAATTAGAGGTGATCACCGAAGGCATTTTAACGCAAATTATACAAAATGATGCTGAACTTGATGGTTGTGCTTTAGTTATTTTTGATGAATTTCATGAGCGTAGTGTACAAGGTGATTTAGCCTTTGCGCTGGCGCGAGATATTCAAGAAGGCTTGCGTGATGATTTGAAAATTTTATTGATGTCAGCAACGCTTGATAACGAATTTTTAGCAAAGAAATTGCCTGATGCCCAACTATTAAAAAGTGCAGGTCGTAGTTATCCTATTGAAATTAGCTATAATCCAGCGATTAATACACAGCGCTGGCGTGAGCATACTTTAAGCGTTATTAAGACCCAAATTCAGCCGCAACAGGGTTCTATTTTAGTTTTTTTAAGTGGTATTGGTGATATTCGTTTTTTAGCAGAACGCTTAACTGACGTGATCCCCGATAATACTGATTTACATTGCTTATATGGTGATTTATCGTTAAAGGCTCAGCAACAAGTTATTGCCCCAAGTAAAGCAGGGCGGCACAAATTAGTGTTAAGTACCAATATTGCTGAAACTTCATTAACCATTGACGGTATTAATTGTGTCATTGATTGCGGCTTTGAAAAGCGTGCGGTTTTTGATAGTGCCAGCCTTACCAATAAATTAGTACAGCAACAAATTTCAAAAGCCTCTGCAATTCAACGAGCGGGTCGAGCAGGTCGATTAATGGCAGGGCAGTGTATTCGATTATACGCCAAAGACGAATTTGAACGTCGTCAAGAGCACGCTATCAGCGAAATTAAGCAAACAGATTTATTACCTATTTTAATTGAAGCGGCACGTTGGGGGGTAAATAAATTAGCCGATTTACCGTTACTTGAATTACCTGATCACAACAAAGAACAACAAGCTTGGCAAGAATTACAACAGCTTGAAATTGTTAGTAATAAACGTAAGTTAACGGTGCTTGGTGTAAAAGTAGCAGAGCTGAGTTGTCATCCTCGTTTTGCACAAATGATTTTACGAGCAAGCTCACTAGTGGTTAGTTTATCAACTCAATATTTAGCAGAGCATTATGCCAGTTTGGCTTGTCTTTTAGCTGCCATGCTTGAAGAGCGCGATATTTTTAGCCGCCAACAAAGCCAGCAGCAAAAAATCTTCAGTGGTAATAGCGATATTAGGCAGCGTTTAACAATATTATTAAATCAGCCCAAAAATTACTCTCGTATTTATCAGCAAGCACGGCGTTTAGCCCGCCAAGCCAATATTACTTTTGTCTTTCAAGCTCAGTTATTACCTGTTGATATGTTTTCTATTTTGTTGGCACTTGCTTATCCCGAACGAGTGGCAAAATTAAGATCAAGTAATAACCCGCAGCAAGGTTACGAGTATTTATGCGCTAATGGTAAAGGTGCGCGTTTGGCCGATGGTGACAGTTTAGCCGGCGAAGATTTTATAGTGATCGCTGATTTGCAGCAAACGCGCCATCATGAACTCATCATACGTTTAGCTGCAGCAATAGAACAAAGTCAGTTAGAAAATATTTTTGCACAGCAAATAGTCAGTAAAGACTCACTTACTTACAATGAAAGTAATGGCAAAATTATCGCACGTAAACAAACTAAGTTGTTTGCCTTGGTGTTAGCGCAAACTTCTCATACTGAAAAGCTTGGCAATGAAAAATTATTTGCTGATAAAATAGCCCATATGTGGTGTGATTTAGTTGAGCAAAAAGGCTTGGCATGGCTTAATTGGCAAGCCAAAGATAATGCCTTAAAAACCCGTTGGCAATGGTTAAATAATTTTGTTGCTACGGCAGAGCTGCCAAAAATATCAGAGCAATATTTAGTAGAAAATTTAGCAACTTGGTTCGCACCTTTTGTGGGTGAAGTAAAAAATAAAGCGCAACTCGACAAGGTTAATTTATCTCACTGTTTATTGTCTTTGCTTGATTATAATCAACAGCAACAATTAGCTAAGCTAGCGCCTGAATATTATATTGGGCCAACAGGGCGGCGCTGTCCTATAACTTATCATGTAGAGCAACAATCACCCAAAGTTTCGCTACCCATGCAAGAAGTGTATGGCTTAGCCATAACACCGCAAGTAGGCGAAGGTCAAAAAGGCGATGGTATTGCACTATTATTAGAGCTTTTATCACCTGCTGGCAGACCTATTCAAGTTACGCAAGATTTGCCGAAATTTTGGCAAGGTAGTTATGCTGAAGTGAAAAAAGACATGAAAGCTCAATATCCTAAACATTATTGGCCAGACGATCCTGCTAATGCTAAAGCAACCAATAAAACTAAACGGCATATAACAAAGTGATAATGCAAATTTTTTGAAGGTAGTTAGTTAAGTTTATAGCGATAAAAGATGAGTTTTTAAACTAGTGTTGTTGCTAATATTTTGAGTGATTTATGTTAAAAGTAATGACCTTAGTTTACTATTTCGTTAAACTAGCGTTTTATTTATTAAAAGGATCTTATTTTGCTGACCAAAATAAAAACAATACTTCTCTCACTTATTTTAACTCTTTGCTTTGTTTCTACGAATGCTTTTTCTGCTTCTGATAAAGTCATACAAGCACTTGAGTTTGTTATGTCTCATCAAGGCAACATCTTGTCTGATATTTTTAAAAAGAATCAAGATGCTTGGCAAACGGTTGCACGTAATACTGCTTGTAAAGATAAAGAAGAGGCTAAACGCCTATTTGGCGTAATAGTTAATGCCCAAAAAAACTATTCAGACCGTGTGGTTAAAGCTTATACACAAGAAAATAGTGATACGACTAAAGCGTTGCCTTTAGAGCTTATTCGCGATATTAGTAATTTTACTTATCGTAATTATGTGCAAGGTTATTTATTTGGCTATTCATATCGAGCTAAAGTTTATATGCATTTTTATCCTCAAATTAAAAGTGATTTTTGTGATAAGGCCGCTATTGCTGCAAGTGCTATGCTAGATCAAATTATTGAAGAAAAGACATCATCAGCTTCTCATGATTATGTAAAACAATTAAAACTTTATCGAGATTACCGTATATTAAAAGTAAACGCTAAATTAGGTCAGGCGGCTTTTTATAACGTCTTTCGACATCATTCTAATTATGTTGACTCGTATGTTTATGCGTTGATATTAAATAAAAAACAAGAAGCCTCAGCCTTATATAATTATGTACGAAGCAATGAGCTTAAAAAAGAGTTTTATAGATCACTTTTTTCATTGTCGAGCAAAAAAGCTTATCATTTGAAAAAGAATGATAATCGTTCTTTGTTGGTGAATGATGCGTATATTCTGCGTTTACAAGGCTATACACTAGGTTTTTTAAATTTCTATACACAAATGAAAACAGAATATCCAGAATTAAACGAGATTATGGCAAAGCATCAGCCTGAATATTTGGCAAAAAACATGAAAAAATTTAATGACCTTCAGCAAAAGAAAAAATAGCTAAAAAAATAAAAATTAATAGGGAATTAACTGCGCTTGTTTTATGATAGGCGCAGTCATACCAATTTGATTAAATTTATTCCCAACTCAGAGCTGTGCTCAATGTTCAATAACAAGGCAAATTTGTTTAGATCTAGTCATTCTAAATCAAATAAATTTAACGCAGTTAGTGGGCATTGAGCAAGCTCCCAAAGGGCGAGTTTAAAAGGCTTATATGCTGCGTTATTGATTTTGACAAGGGAATAACCATTATCTTCAATCAATGCCTTGCCTCTAAGCCTTTTAATTCTCGCTGAGAGGGAAAGAACTTAATCAACTTGGTATTAATTCTTTGTATTATTTTAGCTGAGTTTATGCCGTCTAAAAAAACTTCACATAGCCATTCAAAACCTTCCGCTTCCTCTACACCTATGGGTAGTCGTTCGCAATTATTTTTTGCATGGCTATGGCCTGTTATTTTAAAGTTAACTCTAGCACTGGTTTTGGGATTGGTTATTTATTTTATTTATCTTGACGGTAAAGTAAAAAATACCTTTGAGGGCGCACGTTGGCAAGTGCCAGTACAGGTTTATGGCAAGGTTATTAGGTTACAAAAAAAACAAAGTATCAATATTGCTCACTTAAAGCAAACGCTGGCTTTATCGGGTTATAAAAAAGTGTTACACGTAAAACAAGCGGGTCAGTATTCACTAACACAGCTTAGCATTCATCATTCTCCTTTACAGCAGTTTACTATTTACCGACGCGCCTTTGATTTTGGTTTAGGCAGCGAACAAGCGGTTAAATTAACTATTCAAATAAATAAAAACTATATTAGCCAGTTGCTAGCGGATGATGTCGTCGTTGAACAAGTTCAGTTAGAGCCTGTTTTGCTTGATCGTATCGTGCCAAGTAATAAAGAAGATCGTATTTTAGTGTCGTTAGAGCAAGTACCCGAAAAAATACTCGATACTTTATTACTTGTTGAAGATAGAAATTTTTATTTCCATATGGGGATTGCACCATTAGGTATTTTACGAGCATTAATGGCTAATATTAGTGCGGGTCGTACTGTGCAAGGTGGTAGCACGTTAACACAGCAACTGGTTAAAAATATGTTCTTAACCCGTAGTCGTACCATTACCCGTAAAATCAATGAAGCATTTATGGCGCTGATCATTGAGCAAAGATATAGTAAAGATCAATTACTTGAAGCTTATATTAACGAAGTTTATTTAGGTCAAAATGGTGCAAAAGGTATTTATGGCTTTGGTTTAGCGAGTCAATTTTATTTTGGTAAGCCGCTGGAGCAACTGACCAATGCTCAAATAGCGCTATTAATAGCACAAATAAAAGGGCCAAGTTATTATGATCCGTGGCGGCATCCTCAGCGAGCTAAAAATCGTCGTGATTTAGTATTACGCTTGATGTTTGAACAGCACTTTATAAACCGTTTCGAATTTGAACAAGCACTAGAAAGTGACTTGTCTATTCGCTCACAACGTCGCATGAAGAATAAGGTTTATCCAGCCTATATGCAGCTGGTAAAACAAGAGTTAAAACAACATTTAAAAAATTTAGCTGCTGAGTTTAAAGTGCCGTCTGGTTTACGTGTTTTTACTGGCTTTGATATTCGTAGTCAGCATTTATTAGAGCAAACAGTAGAACAGCAATTACCTTTATTAGAAAAGAAACATCAAGTAAGCAGATTAGAAGCGGCCATGCTGGTAACTAATATTAGTAATGGTGAAATACAAGCCTTGGTAGGTGGTAGAGAAGTTAATTATGCTGGTTTTAACCGTGCATTACAGGCGAAACGACCTATTGGATCTTTAATAAAACCTGCCATTTATTTAGCCGCCTTAGAACGTTATCAAGATTATAATTTAGCAACAATTTTACCCGATAAACCAATAAAAATTAGTAATGATTCTAATCACTTATGGCAACCTAAAAATTATGATGGTAAGTATCGAGGACAAGTGAGTTTATTTTATGCGTTAGTGCACTCATTAAATGTACCCACGGTAAATTTGGGGATGGCACTAGGATTAGATAAAGTCGCACAATCGCTTTCTTTATTAGGGTACAACAAACCCTTAGTGCTTAGGCCGTCGTTATTATTAGGTTCACTCAACTTGTCGCCTGTTGAAGTGAACCAACTTTATATGGCAATTGCAGCACAAGGTTATTTTCAAAAGCAACATACCATTAGAGCTATTTATAGTGGTGATGATGATTTGTTATGGCAAGCACCTACAATGAAAGAGCAGCGATTATCAACAAGTGGTAATTACTTACTTAATTACGTGTTAAGAAAAGTAGCAGAGCAGGGCACGGCAAAATCGCTTAGTTGGCGTTTGCCTCATCATCATATTGCGGGTAAAACGGGCACAACTAATAAATTACGTGATAGCTGGTTTGTTGGTTATGACGCTAAGCATTTAGTAACCACTTGGGTCGGGCGAGATGATAATAAGCCAAGTAAATTAACCGGTAGTAGTGGCGCATTAGTTTTATTTGCTGACTTTATGAAAAAACTCGGCGTTAGTGATAAACCATTAATCATGCCTGATAATGTTGCAATGATATTATTTGAGCAAAAAACAGGAAATGCGGTAACGGACAAATGTAGTGATACTGTTGAATATCCTGCGGTTAAAGTTGGTGTGGTTATTCAAGATAAATGTTTAAAGTTACGGGATGAATTAGAGCAGCATAAAAAGAAAAAACGCTCGTGGCTTGAGCGTTTGTTCGGTGGTTAGGTAAGTTATAACTGGTATCAATTATGTTTGTGGTGATTGTTTATCGCGAGCAAATAACCAAATAATAACGGCGATTAATAATACTGGCCAAAACACACCAATCGCGACCATAAGAAAAGAGCCTAAGACTAATAAGCCGATAAATATTATTCCGCCAAAAACACTCATCACAATAGCGATGGCAACTAAAGCGAGCAATAAGGTTATTAACGCCGAAACGCTGATTGCTTTTATAGGCTCAACTAAATTGTCACCCATGTAAATATTAACATCAAACATTTCTATTAAGCTTGAACCTAATACGTAAGTTAAAAATAAGGTTGCAAATATGGCCAATAATAATGATTTGAAAAAAGACATAGTAAATATCCTTTAATATTCTGAGTTTGGTAAAATGATTATTGCTAATAAATAAGCAATTGCAACAGCCATTGGAAATAATAAAAACAAACTTACAGCCGCTATACGCACGCCTAAACGGGGAAAACAATAGTGTTTGGCGATACCCGCACAAACACCTGATAATTTTTTATAGCGCTTATTTTTGCTAATTCCTTGCTCACCTTGATGTGATGAGTGGCGTTCACGGTGGCTATATTCTCTTTGATAGTTCATGAGTGTTCCTTAATGTATTTAATTTGCACTTTTTAGTCACTATTTTTGCTCAAAAAGTGCGATGATGCCTGCGCTAACAAATACGGTTAACACAGGTAATAAACATAAAATCATTGCTGATAACATCATCTTTTTACCTCACATTCAGTTAACTATTAGCAACTTGCTTTTTTAATTGCGCTAGCTCTTGTTCAATATTTTCGTCTTGCTCAAGCGCTTTAAATTGACTTGCTAAATCTTGATTTTCAGTAAATTCATAAGATTCTACTTCAGCCTCAAGGCGATCAATTTTTTGTTGATAGCGTTCAAATTTCACAATGGCATCATCAATATTATGAATTTGCGCTTTAGTTCTGATCTTTAAACGCACCTGTGCAGATTGTTGGCGTAAGGTGTAAGCTTCTTGTTTGCGTTTAGCTTCGCTTAATTTAGTTTGTAAGCGCTGGCTATCTTCTTGTATGGCACTTAAGTGCTCGTCTAATTGCTGTAAATCCTCTTGTACGCCATTAATTTTAGCTTGTGCATTTTGTTTTTCAGTGAGTGCGGCGCGCGCTAAGTCTTCTCTGTTTTTACTCAATGCCAATTCTGCTTTTTGTTGCCATTGGGTAATGCTGGCTTCGGTTAAGCGAATTTCACGCAAAATGGTTTTCTTTTCAGCAATAGAACGTGCTGCGGTAGAACGAACTTCAACTAATGTTTCCTCCATTTCTTGAATGATCATTTTGATCATTTTTTCAGGGTTTTCAGCTTTGTCTAACATACTGTTTAAGTTAGCGTTTACGATGTCGGTAAAACGAGTAAAAATGCCCATGTTTTTTTCCTTCTATTTTAGAATATGTGTTTGTTTATAATTAATCTTCGGTTACAACAATTTTATTTTTTGTGTCGATCTTTGTTTCAATGGTTTTGGCTACCACTTGTGAAACTTCCATTTCACTATGTTTTTTATGAAAATTTTGCAGTTGGCTGGCAATATTTTTTTCTAAATTAACCGCTAATTCAGCCATTAATTGTTGCCCTTGCGCGCTAATATATGTGGCAACTACTTCTTCATAACTGGTTGTTTGATCGGCGGCATTAGCACTTGCCATACCAAAAGTTAAACCTAAAGTGGTTACGGCGATGATTAGTTTGCTTTTTAAATTAAATGTTTTCATGACGATTTCCTTATGACTCTTTGTTGATTAATTTGCTTAGTTAATTAAAATATTTAATAACTGCCTACTGCCTACTGCCTACTGCCTACTGCCTACTGCGTGCTATTACTAATACAAGTGATGTGCCAATCAATGACATGTTTTTAACTTATTGATTTTTAATTGTAATTTAAAACGGTTTGTGTTTTTGGAATTGACTGACATATTATGTCTTGCTATTTTTTGGTTAAATTAACCATACTGTCTGGTCAATTTAACCAAAAAACACAATAGGTCAGAGGCAATTATGAAGTCAGTGCTATTAGGTTTTTGCACTTTAAGCGTGCCAAAAGAGTGTTTAGGAATATTGTTTGAGGGATTGTTGGCGCTACAAAAATGGAGCCATTAGGAGATAAATAACCATTAAGTAAGTTTTAACCGTTATTTTAATAATGTGCTATCGACGTTATGCTTTATTTATATCGACTAAACTCAATGCGTGTTGTAACACCTTAGCGTCGGCATTTGTTGCGCTGGCGCATTCGCTTAAATGACGACGGAATTGACGCGCGCCAGCTAGGCCATTACATAACCCTAGCATATGTCGTAATATGTGCCATGCTTTACCACCATTGGCGACATGAGCGTTAATGTACTCACTCATTTGTTCTACAACTTCGGTACGAGATATTATATATTTGTTAGTTTGCTGATAAATTTGTTGATCTGCTTCAGCTAACATATAAGGTGAATTGTAAATTTCACGGCCGATCATCACACCATCGACATATTGTAAATGCTTATTGGCTTCACTAAATGATTTAATACCACCATTAATTGATATTTCTAACTGTGGAAAGGCTTGTTTAATTTTATATACTCGAGAATAATCGAGTGGTGGTACATCACGATTTTGTTTTGGGCTTAAACCGGTTAACCAGGCTTTTCGAGCATGAATAATAAAATGTTTACAGTCAGCTTTGGTAACGGTTTCAATAAATTGATGTAAAAACTCATACGAGTCTAAATTATCAATACCAATGCGTGACTTTACCGTAATAGGAATATTAACAGCCGCTTTCATTTGTGAAACACAGTCCGCCACCAACTCAGGCTCTGCCATTAAACAAGCACCAAAACGACCATTTTGTACTCTGTCAGACGGACAGCCGACATTAATATTTATTTCATCATAACCTTGTTGTTCAGCAATTTTGGCGCACTCGGTTAACGCTTTTGGATCACTACCGCCTAATTGCAATACTAAAGGATGTTCTTCAGTATTAAAGCCAAGGTAATCACCCTTGCCAAACAATATTGCCCCAGTAGTCACCATTTCTGTGTACAGCACAGTATGCTGTGACATTAAGCGATAAAAATAACGGCAATGACGATCAGTCCAATCGAGCATCGGAGCTACGGAAAGTTTGTGAGAAATCATAAAATTAGCATAAAACCTTATAAATAAAACTAAGTTTAGTTACTGTGAATAGCATCTAAGACAATTCTAGATTATACGGATTTAAGCAGTATTAAACAAAGAGAATAACAGCTAGTGATTGGTCTGATAGTTTAAAATAGAACTTATTATATTTTATTAAAGTCACATCATTTGATTTATCAACAATAATTCCTTGTGCTTACTATTAATAATTTCATCATACACAAACAATCTTGTGTATGACGCAAAATACACAAATAACTTTGTGTTTGCTATTGTCAGTTTGGCCATACACAAATGATTTTGCTATGATACAAACATTAACTACTAACTTAAACTTGAATAGGCATGACAAATGAATCACTATGATCCAGATATATTACCTATCAATAATTTAAAATATGCCGAATTGATTACAATTGTTGGGGAGGCAAACGCTGCTTTAGCTGAATATAATGGCCTATTACAAGGAATTGTTAATCCTGTAGTAATGTTATCTCCCCTCACCAATCAAGAAGCCGTACTTTCATCTAAAATTGAGGGAACAATGGCTACTGTTGAAGAGGTTTTAGAAAAAGAGGCTGGTGAAGAATTTGATGAAACTAAAAATGCAGATATACAAGAGATTTTAAATTATCGAAAAGCACTCATGGTGGCACAAGACTACCTAAAAGATGGTCGTTCGCTAAGCCTCAATTTAATTCTACAAGTACATCAAATTTTGATGGATAGTGTTAGAGGGCAAAATAAAACTCCAGGAAAATTTCGTAACGATCAAAACTGGATTGGCAGAGCAGGAAGTTCCATGAATGAAGCTAGTTTTGTGCCTCCCTCGCCAATACAGCTTCAAGACCATCTTGATGCATGGCAAAATTACTTATCCATAAACGATTTTGATATTTTAGCTCAAACTGCGATTGTACATGCTCAATTTGAATTATTACATCCGTTTAAAGATGGTAATGGGCGTATCGGACGATTATTAATTCCACTATTTCTATTTGCTAAAAGACGCTTATCAAGCCCCATGTTTTACTTATCGGGTTATCTGGAAAGCAATAGAAAAGAGTATTATGAACGTTTAGCTGGCATTTCTGCTCGTGGAGAATGGACTGAATGGATTAAATTCTTTTTAAATGGAGTGACAGAGCAAGCAAAAGTAAATGTAAGGCGCTTGCATAAAATTCTAGCTCTGTATGAAAAAACTAAAGTACAAGTTCGTGAGCTAACGCATTCACAACATACTGTACAGTTAGTTGATACGTTGTTTGATAAACCCATATTTATTGTAACTGATTTTGTAAAGCGTTCAGGAATTGGAAAGCCTACTTTGCATGGGCTATTAAGACAGTTACAACAACCAGATGGTCCTATTATGACTATTAAAGAAGGAGCTGGACGCCGCCCATCTGTATATGCCTTTCCTGACTTATTAAATATTTGCGAAGGTAAAGAAGTATTACAAACTGAAAATACCAATTAAAAATAGTGAGCTGTACATTGGGGATTTGTGAAGCATGAGTGATTTAATGTACCCTTTTGTACCCAAAAACAAGCACGATATTACACTTTATTGATAAATAAGGATTATTTTTATTAATCCTTATTTATCTAACATCGGGGCTACGGATAGCTTGTGAGAAATCATAAAATTAGCATAAAACCTTATAAATAAAACTAAGTTTAGTTACTGTGAAGGGCTACTAAAGCAATGTTAGATTATACGGATTTAAGCAGTATTAAACAAAGAGAATAACAGGGAGTAATTGAACAAATTATATAGAATTACTTGTCTTTAACGGTAAAATAAGTAGCTTTACGATTACGAGATAAAGCTACTTATTTTTATTGTTGTGGGGTATAAATGCGTTCGGCAGGATTGAATTGTACCCAAGAGGTTAAAATATATTTATCATTTGAAATAGGAATATTACCTCGGTGGGTATGAGTGAAACCACAAGGAGCAATAACCATTGAGCCTGCTTTAGGTTTTACACTTTTGTGTTGATAGTAAAAATCAGTTTCACCGCCTTCTTCTACATCGTTTAAATAAATAATAAATAAAAAGATGCGGTGTAGTGCATTGTTTTCACCTAATTGTGGGAATATTTCAGAATGCCAATAGCCGTAGTTGCCAATACCTTTGTCATATTTTTGTGCATTTATGGGCGCTAACCGAAATAAATAACGCATTAAATTCATTGCATTAGGCTTGCCTATTTCATCAAAATTATCAGCAGTAAGTAAAACGGGTTGTTTGGTTTTTGGGTGTTGTACCGTGAGTGAAATACTACTAATTAAACTAAAAAAATATTTTTGTACATAAGCAGTAACGTGTTCAGTACAAGCTTGAGTAATTGTTTGTAATGCTTGTTTAAATTCAATATGTTGATTTAGATAAATATCTTGGCTAATTTTTTTGTTGGTATCAACACCTCCACCAGTTCGACCAGCATTTTTATACGGGCTTTGTTCAAATTGTTGAATAAAATTAGCACAAAACTCTGGCGATAAAGCGTTGGGGTAAAGCTCAATAAAATCGACAGGTGAGGTAGCAGCAGTCATAATTTTCCAAAACAAGTTTATATAATAGTAATTAAGCATACCTAAGCATGACTTAATGTTGCAATATAATAGTGACTTTATTCGTAAAAAATATCGCAGCATATCTATTTACTGTGTACCATTATCCTGTGATCTAAAGTGTATGGGTATAAACAATAAGGAAAAATAATTATGTATAGCGAAGTAATAACACCAAGGTTTAGCGATACCGATGCATTAGGGCATATAAATAATACGATGATCCCCGTATGGTTTGAAGGTGCTCGTGATCCTATATTTAAACTCTTTAGCCCTGAATTAAACCTTAAAGCATGGCCATTAATTTTAGCTAAAATTGAGGTGTCATTTCATGCGCAACTCTTTTATGGACAAAACATAGAAGCACGTACTTATATAAGTCATATTGGAGGTTCATCGTTTAGTGTTTATCAAGAACTTTGGCAACATAATGAAAAATGTGCTTCGGGTACCGCGGTAATGGTTAATTTTTGTTACCAAAGTCAATCGTCACAAAAAATACCCGAAAAAATAAAAAAAGAACTACAACAACATTTTATCCAAATTAGTGAAAATAACGCTTAACTAAAGCTAACATTTTATGGATAATGAGCAGTTCTCAGTAGCGGCAATTTGCTTGCTCAATTCAATAATTAACTAATCAAAATAAGTACAAAATAGTATTTGTTTGGCAGAAAAATAAGGTCTTTTCATGGCAGGTGTAAATAAAGTAATAATTATCGGTAACTTAGGTAAAGATCCTGAGGTTCGTTTTATGCCCAGTGGTGGCGCAGTTGCGAATATAACTGTAGCTACTTCGGATACGTGGAAAGATAAGCAAACCGGTGAACAAAAAGAAAAAACAGAGTGGCATCGTGTGGCTATTTTTGGCAAATTAGCTGAAATTGCAGGCGAATATCTTAAAAAAGGTTCTAAGGTTTATATTGAAGGCGCATTGCAAACACGTAAATGGCAAAACCAACAAGGACAAGATCAATACACTACTGAAATTGTTGTACAAGGCTTTAACGGCACTATGCAAATGTTAGACTCGCGCGGCGGTGCTGGTCAAAACCAAGGTGGTTTTAACCAAGGTCAACAAAGTGGTGGTTTTCAGCAAGCACCACAACAGCAAGGTGGTTTTAATCAACCGCAGCAAGCACCTGCTACGCAAGGCGGTTTTGCTAACCAAGGGCAACAAGCTGGTGGTTTTCAGCAAGCCCCACAGCAACAAGCTGGTTTTAATCAAAATCAAGCGGCAGCGCCTCAACGAGGTGGTTTTAATCAACCGCAGCAAGCACCCGCTCCACAAGGTGGTTTTGCTCCACAACAACCTGCACCTCAACAGGCCGCTAAATTAAATCCACAAGAACCTGATATGGATTTTGATGATGATATTCCGTTCTGATCCAGAAAAAAATAGTTTGTATACTTAAATTATATTAAGTAATTATAAAGCCCCGTTTATTCGGGGTTTTTTGTTTTTTGCAGTATGTATACTTAAATGTCAGCCCTTTTTAGTTTTTTTGTAAACTATAGTTATACTTATGTATACACACATGGTTACTAAATGAATCTTGATGTAAAAAGGGAGGTTTTTGTAATGTTTGGCTTTGCTGCCTATTGCGATACATCGACTTTGAAAAGCAGCATGCTTTATATTGAAACATGTCTTCCTTACATGGGATTTGTTTATTAAGTTGATAAAATCTACTTAATAAACATGGGTTTATGGGTTGACAATGCTTTTATATTATCTATTATTGGAATCATGTTTATTGGTGGGATTCCTAATTGAAGATAAGAGAAGCGAAAGTAACTGGACAAAATGAACGGATAGCTATTGTTGTTGATAATGATGGTTTTCCAATTGACAGAATTAATTTTTTCGTCATGGAGGAGTTGCGAGGCTATGCTGATTCTACAGTAAGGCAGAGGTCACGAATTGTAATGCATATTGAAACTTGGGCAACTGAGTGCGGAATATCATTAGAACAAGAAATGGCAACCAGATGCCTTTCAGCAGATACTTTATTTCAATCCCTTATTTCTCATCTCCACAAAAAAACATCATTTAAGCATGCTGACAATATCCTACAATTTAAACCAGAGCAGGTTGGTGGTGATTATTTCAACTTACGTATAGAAGTTTGTGAAGTATATTTTGAG
>WGGB01000175.1 GCA_015491935.1 Alteromonadaceae bacterium | reverse complement strand
GCGATAACTAAATATTTTGCTGAATAAATTTACCGCAGATGCTGATTATTTGACACAACTGAGATATAATTCGTCGGTTTTTTCAATAGTGTTAAGTATTGTTCAACGTATGCAAGGTATAAATAATCAATGCAGTTAATTCGCGGCATAAATAATATCCGCCCAGAAGATCATGGTTGCGTATTAACTATTGGTAATTTTGATGGTGTGCATTTAGGGCATCGACGCGTAATAGAAGCCTTAGTAGAAAAAGCTAAAGCACTAAATTGTGTCGCGGCTGTGATGGTTTTTGAACCACAGCCGCAAGAGTTATTTTCTCCAAAGACGGCTCCAGCACGATTAACGCGTTTACGTGATAAATATAACTTATTGAAAAGTCTTGGTGTTGAGCGTTTGATTTGTGTTAATTTTAACTATCAATTTGCCAACATTAGTGCGAATGATTTTATTGAACGCTTATTGGTTAATAAGTTAGGTATTAAACATTTGATCATCGGTGATGATTTTCGTTTTGGGAAAAATCGTCAGGGAGATTTTGCACTATTGAAACAAGCTAGTAGCAAGTTTGCTTTTGGTTTGTCTGATACAGCAAGTTATAAATTAGCAAATTGTCGCATTAGCAGTACCGCCATACGACAAGCACTAGAGCAAGATAAATTAACCGATGCTGCGAATATGCTAGGGCGACAATATTCTATTTCAGGTCGAGTTGTTCATGGTGATAAACGTGGGCGAGAGTTAGGTTTTCCAACGGCTAATGTATTATTAAAACGCCGTGTATCGCCAGTTTCTGGTGTTTATGTGGTTGAAGTGTTAACCAAGTGCCATGATTTAAGCACACCTTTGTATGGTGTTGCTAACATTGGCGCACGACCAACGGTCGCAGGTATACGTCAACAACTAGAAGTGCATATTTTTAATTTTAATGGCAACCTTTACGGACAAGCTGTTGAAATAGTCTTAATGAAAAAGTTACGCAGTGAACAGCGCTTTGAAAGTTTGAGTGCCTTAACTGCGCAAATAGCGGAAGATTGCCAGCAGGCAAAACGCTATTTACAAGAGTCAAATTTACAACAAAATAAATAACCATTTTTATAATTCAACAATATTGTTGGGTTGAGACCTAAATTTAAACGGATAAAAGAGTTAATGAGCGATTACAAACACACCTTAAACTTGCCAGATACTAAATTTGCGATGAAAGGCAATATGGCAAACCGCGAACCTAATATGTTAAAAGAGTGGGCGCAAAAAGACCTGTATGGACAAATTCGTGCAGCTAAAAAAGGTAAAAAATCGTTCATTTTGCATGATGGTCCTCCATACGCCAATGGTAATATTCATTTAGGTCATGCAGTAAATAAAATATTAAAAGATATTATTGTTAAGGCGAAAACCTTATCTGATTTTGATTCGCCTCTTGTGCCAGGTTGGGATTGTCATGGTTTACCCATTGAATTAATGGTTGAGAAAAAAGTCGGCAAACCGGGTAAAAAAGTGACTGCTGCACAATTTCGTGAAAAATGCCGTGAATATGCGATTAAACAAGTTAATGGTCAGCGTGAAGATTTTAAACGTTTGGGGGTATTTGCTGATTGGGATAAACCTTATCTGACCATGGATTTTGACACCGAAGCAAATATTATTCGTGCGTTTGGTAAAATAGCTGAAAATGGTCATTTAGAGCAAGGTTTTAAACCCGTACATTGGTGTACTGATTGTGGCAGCGCGCTAGCTGAAGCTGAAGTAGAATATAAAGATAAACAATCACCAGCCATTGACGTTAAATTTACTGTGGTTAACTCAGCTATTGCGGATAAATTTTCTCATCCAGAAGACCACGAAGGTGAGGGTGAAATAGGTCTTGTTATTTGGACCACAACACCATGGACTATGCCTGCTAACCGCGCCGTTTCGCTTCATCCTGATATTGAATATTCATTAGTACAATGTGAAACCGAAGAACGTGGTAAATTTCGTTTGATTTTAGCGACTGATTTAGTGGCTGATTGTATGGACAGATTTGGTATTACTAAATATCATGCATTGGGTTTTTGTAAAGGTGCTACGCTTGAAAATCAACAATTAAATCATCCATTTTATAATTTCTGTGTTCCTATTGTTTTAGGTGATCATGTCACCACTGATTCAGGTACAGGTTGTGTACATACTGCACCTGGGCATGGTGTAGAAGATTTTGTTGTTGGTAAACAGTACGATTTAGAAATTGCCAATCCTGTTGGTGCCAATGGTGTTTATTTACCTGATACGCCATTATTTGCTGGGCAACACGTATTTAAAGCTAATGCTAGTGTTATTGAAACCTTAAAAGAGCATGGCGCGTTAATGCATCATCACGCTATTGAGCATTCTTATCCACATTGCTGGCGTCATAAAACGCCGATTATTTTTCGTGCCACACCACAATGGTTTATTAGCATGGATAAAAATAATCTTCGTCAAGAATCGCTAAAAGAAATAGCTAAAACGCAGTGGATCCCTGATTGGGGACAATCGCGTATTGAATCTATGGTTGAAGGCCGTCCAGATTGGTGTATTTCACGTCAACGTACGTGGGGCGTACCTATTGCTTTGTTTATTCATAAAGATACCGGAGCCTTGCATCCTCGTAGTTTTGAATTAATTGAAGAAGTTGCTAAACGTGTTGAAAAACAAGGTATTCAAGCTTGGTTTGATTTAGAAGCGCAAGAGTTAATAGGCGAAGACGCCAAAGACTTTGTTAAAGTACCCGATACGCTGGATGTATGGTTTGATTCTGGCACCACTCATTATTCGGTTATTGGTGCTCGAAAAGAATTTACTACGCGTGCCGATTTATACTTAGAAGGTAGCGATCAGCATCGCGGTTGGTTTATGTCATCAATGATTTCTTCTGTTGCCATGAATGGTAAAGCTCCGTATGCACAAGTATTAACTCATGGTTTTACCGTTGATGTTAACGGTCATAAAATGTCTAAATCGTTAGGTAATGTGGTTACGCCAAGTGAAATTACCAATAAATTAGGTGCAGATATTTTACGCTTATGGACGGCGTCAGTTAACTATACGCAAGAAATAACCGTATCGGATGAAATTTTTAAACGTCAAGCCGATGCCTATCGTCGTATTCGTAATACCTCACGTTTTTTATTAGCTAATCTAAATGGTTTTACTCCTAAAACCGACTCTGTCGCTTTTGAGGATATGGTGGCGATTGATCGCTGGGTGGTTGGGCAAGCGGCGCAACTGCAAGAAGATATTGTTAAAGCCTACAATGAGTACGAATTTCATGTTGTGGTACATAAAATAATGAATTTTTGTACCAATGAATTGGGTGGTTTTTACCTCGATATTATCAAAGATAGACAATACACAGCTAAAACCGACGGAAACGCTCGTCGTTCTTGTCAAACCGCCATGTATTTGATCATTGAAAGCATGACGCGCTGGATGGCACCTATTTTATCATTTACCGCGCAAGAAATTTGGCAAGCATTGCCAACACCAGCAACGGGTGAGCGTGAAGAATTTGTGTTTACTAATGTTTGGTTTAATGGCTTAGAAAAATTACCAGAAAACGTTGAGCTTAATAACGATTATTGGGCTGAATTGTTATTAGTGCGCGGTGCTGTTAATAAGCAATTAGAATTAGCACGTAAAGAAAAAGTAGTTGGTAAATCACTTGAAGCTATGGTGACTTTATATGCAAATGATCATTTAGTTGCCAAACTCAACCAACTTGGTGATGAATTGCGTTTTGTTTTATTAACCTCTGGCGCAGAAGTTCAATTATTAGAGCAAGCACCTGAAAATGCTATCAGTACTGAAGTTGAAGGCTTATCAATGACTATTAGTGCAACTACAGGCACTAAATGTGAGCGTTGTTGGCACTTTACTGATGACGTTGGTCAAGATGAAACGCACAGTGATTTATGTGGTCGTTGTATTACTAATATTGATGGTGAAGGTGAACAGCGCCGCTTTGCTTAAGCTGCGCTATTATAACTACTATGAATATTAAAAATTCTGGTTTAATTTGGTTATGGCTAACATTATTAGTGTTGGTCATAGATCAAGGCTCTAAACAATGGGCGGCTAATTCAATGGAATTGTTTGATTCGATTAAATTGTTGCCCATATTTAGCATTACTTATGTACATAACCCTGGCGCAGCTTTTAGCTTTTTAGCCGATCAAGGCGGCTGGCAACGTTGGTTTTTTACACTTATTGCATTAACCGCCAGTATTATTTTTGCTATTTGGCTAGCAAAAACCCCTAAACAGCAAACTTTATTGTCTATTGCACTGGCGTTAATGTTAAGTGGCGCGGTAGGTAATTTAATTGATCGGGTGTTGTTTGGTTATGTGATCGATTTTATTGATTTTCATTGGGCTGGTTATACTTTTCCTGCTTTTAATATTGCCGATTCAAGTATATTTATTGGTGCAATGCTAATGTTGTTAGATTCCTTTAAAAAAGAAAGCAATAATTCAACGCATAATGAAAACTGTAATGCTAAAAATAATGATAAATAACTGTTACCTAATCACGCATGAATAAATAATAGTATAAATAAGTAACTAAATAAAAGGGTTTAAAATAAGTGTCAAAAATTATAGAAGGTAACTCAACTATTGTTGGTCATATCACAATGAAACTGAGTGATGGTTCGGCAGCCGATAGCACTAAAGTTAACAATAAACCAGCAAAAATAATCTTAGGTAATAATAGTATTTCTCCCGCCTTTGAAATGCAAATTATAGGGTTAACAATCGGAGAGGAAAAAGAATTCATCCTTGCTGCGGTTGATGCGTTTGGTGAAATAAATCCCGATAATATCCATTATGTAGATAAGAGTCGTTTTACTCAAGATGCCCCCGCAGAAGTGGGTAATATTATTACCTTTACCCAACCTGGTGGTGTTGAATTACCAGGTATGGTTAAAGAGGTTTCAGGGGATTCTGTTACCGTTGATTTTAATCATCCGTTGGCAGGGCAAGAAGTTACCTTTGTCATTGAAATTGTTGATATTCTATGATTTGCGTGTATAGGCACTTTAATTTCTCTGCGTAAGGGGAATTTTAACCACGATTTTGACTATGTTCGAGAATGAGTTCTCTTTTACAATATTTTTATAACTTCAATATATAATTATGCTTAAATAATTATTGTCAAACAAAAAAGTAGATAGGTTTTTCATGGAAATAATTTTAGCTAATCCACGCGGTTTTTGTGCTGGTGTTGATCGAGCCATAAGTATTGTCGGGCGTGCATTAGACTTGTTTGATGCACCTATTTACGTGCGTCATGAAGTTGTTCATAATAAATTTGTGGTTGATAGCCTTAAAGAACGAGGTGCTATTTTTGTTAATGAACTTGATGAAATTCCTGATAATAATACGGTCATTTTTAGTGCGCATGGTGTGGCAAAATCAGTAAGAGAAAAGGCTAAAAATCGTGGTTTAAAAGTCTTTGATGCAACTTGCCCGTTAGTGACTAAAGTACACATGGAAGTTTCACGCACTAGTCGTAAGGGAATTGAATGTATTTTAATCGGTCATGCGGGTCACCCTGAAGTTGTGGGCACTATGGGGCAATATGATAATGATAATGCTGGTATTTATCTAGTTGAGTCAGTTGCTGATGTTAATAAATTGCAGGTTAAAAACGCAGATAAGCTATTCTTTTGTAGTCAAACCACACTCTCGGTTGATGATACCAGTGATATTATTGACGCACTGGTGGCAAAGTTTCCGAAAATTGAAGGGCCACGCAAAGATGATATTTGCTATGCGACTCAAAATAGACAAGATGCGGTACGAGCTATTGTTGAGCAAGTCGATTTATTATTAGTGGTAGGCGCTAAAAATAGTTCTAACTCAAATCGACTTAAAGAATTATCAATAAAGCTAGGTACAAAAGCTTTTTTAATTGATACTGCTGATGATATTGAAATAGAGTGGTTGCAAGGCGTTGATAAAATAGGTGTTACCGCCGGTGCTTCAGCACCTGATATTTTAATTACTCAAGTTTTAGCTTGGCTAAAAGAACATGGTGGTAGTGCTGTAAATGAATATCAAGGCCGACGTGAAAATATAGTATTTGCAGTACCAATAGAATTGCGCTAATCTTAAAGGTGGTTAAATATTAATCTATTTATTTGTGGTGCAACAGATAGCTGATTAGTTAGTGGTTAACCTATTTTATGTAAGTTTAAATTTATGTAAGTTTAAGGTTGATTGAATATTTGTTTGTATCGTAATAAGGACGTTAGGTTTGAGTTAATGCAGTACACGTTAGTGATAATTAACATCGCCAATAAATTCATTTCACTATTAATAAGGCTTTTTTATTATTTTAAATTTGCCTTTTGTTGCTTTTGTGTTAAATTTTCCTTTCTTTTATTGTTTCCTAAACTATTTTCTACTTTGTATATCAATTTTGTTTTATTGATATCTCTGGTATTTAAAGGCTTTTTTTATGGTTATAAATCCTCTTAAACAAACATTCCAATATAAGCAGGCGGGACTCACCTTTGTTGAGGTTATGGTCGCTTTATTTGTTTTAGTGACGGGAATTTTAGGTGCAGTGGCTTTGCAAGCAACCGCAAAACAAAGTAGTTTTGATGCTATGCAGCGCTCTATTGCTTCAAGTTTAACGCAAGATATTATTGAACGTATGCGTAATAACGATCCGTTAGCGTTAGAAAGTTATGAAGGGAATTATGGCAATAATAATGCTCCTGCCGCCGTAGTTTGTAATGAAAATAATTTATGTAGCCCTGCAAATATGGCTAATAGAGATTTATTTGAATGGGAACAAGCGTTGATGGGGGCTAATGTTACTAATGGTATGAATAATGTTGGTGGCCTTATTGGAGCCGTTGGGTGTATTGTACATACTAATAACTCCGTTGTTGTTACGGTGAGTTGGCAGGGTAAAAGTGAGCTAAAAGATGCTAAAAAAGTAGATGATTGTGGTACTACTAGCAATAACCGTCGTCAAGTCACAACTGAGGTTTTTATTTTTTAAATGAAAAAAAATTACACATTAAACGTTCTTATTACTCATAAACAACAAGGTTTTAGCTTACTTGAGATCATGATTGCCTTGAGTATAGGGTTGGTTTTGTTAGCTGGCGTTTTAAGTGTATTTGTCGGCTTACGTACGACAACGAAAGAAACATCGAGTTATGGTGAATTAGAAGAAAATGGTCGTTTTGCGATTAGTTTATTAACCGATGATTTAATGCGGCAAGATTTTTGGGGCGATTACACAGGAAGGTTTGATTTTACTAGTATTAATCCTGTACCTGCACCACCAACGACTGAATGCACTGGCGGTGGTATTAATAATGGTACTTTTCCTCTTGCTGTTGGGCATTTTAGAACTTTGTGGGGCGATATTGTTACTAATACAGAAATTATGGGCTGTATTAAAGACGCTGTTGTATATAGTCTCCCTAAAGAATCTGATGTTATCCAAATTAAAAGGGTTGTAGCAAAGCCCTTGGTTACTAGCTCTACTATTGGTGGAATAACGACTATAGTGCCGGTTACTAATACAGACTCCGGTAATTTTTATTTAGTGAGTAATTTTAATAGCGGTATTATTTTTGGGCCCGGCGCAGTCCCTATCATTAGCAATGGGCAAGTTTGGCAATATCAACATCATATTTATTATGTCCAAGAAGAAACTGTTGGTAATAACAATGTGCCTGTACTTATGCAAGGACAATTAACTTCACAAATGACCTTTGCGCCTATTATTGATGGTATTGAAATTATTCATTTTATGTATGGGTTAGACACTGATGGCGACAATATAGTTAATGCTTATGTTGCGGCTAATAACATGACTGAGAATAACTGGAATAATGCAGGCAGCACCATACTCGCGGTTAAAATTTATGTGCTTGCACGTAATGTTATGCCAGATAATAAATATACCAATAATAACACTTATACATTAGGTGATATGACTTTTACGGCTAACGATCATTTTAGGCGCTTATTATTTACTTCTACGGTAACTTTATTTAATGCGAGAGTTGACACATGGTAGTTATAACTATGACCCAAAATAAACAACGTGGTGTGGTATTAATTGTCGCACTTGTTTTTTTAATCGCTTTAACTGCCGTTGCGGCCGCTTTAATGCAAAACAGCACTACTGATATGAAAATGTCAGGTGCCAGTGAAGAAAAGGTAAACGCAACACAAGCAGCGGTTAGTGCTGTAGATGAAATTATATTTCAGCAAGTCACTTCGGGCATGGGCAGCAATGATTTTGCTTTACCTCCTGCCAGATTTTTAAATGGTCCAATAGATGTGATGGCAGATTTGCCGATCATTAATAGTAATCACCAAATGATATCTGCTGACATTGATATACCTCAAAATAAATTTTTATTAAAGACAGATTGCCCACATAGTAGAGCGGCATCGTCTACTGGAATTATAGGTTGTAATGTATTAAGGGTGCAAGTACAAAGAAAATATGGGCGTCATGATACAAATATTATTAAAGTCAATTCAGCTATTGCACAACAATTATTGAAATAGCTTTAAAGTTAAGGATGCTTGTTAGGTTTTAGCATAGAGGATAAAGAAATGAAAAAATTTACGGTTATTATATTGCTCGCTTTACTATCATATGCTGCTTTAGGTGAAGATATTGAACTTTATATTAGTAAATCGTCTAAAGAAGCGGCGAAAAAACCTCAAGTATTACTGATATTTGATAACTCTGGTAGCATGGGTACCAAGATGACCGTGAAAAAGTCTTATGATCCTAGCATCAATTATCCTGCGGTTGGTCGCTTACACAAGTATTCTGATAAATTTATTTATTATGCTAAAGGTGGTGTTGATGGTGTAACTTTACCTGAGGCTGATAAACCTAGCGAAACACGTCGTTTTTTAGATACTATAAATAGTTGCGAAACGGCACGTAATATCCTTGCAACTAATGGTTTTTATACAGGTCATATTCGAGAATATAGCTTTAAAGGAAACAGTGGCAGTTGGAATGAATTGCCGAGTAATAATGGTGCAAATATTACTGTTATTGATTGTGAAGATGATGTTTTAAGTAGCAATGATGTTAATCAGGGTATAGACCCTAAAACAGGCAAAATACTACCTAAGGGTTATCCCGTTGATAGTTTAGGAACTAAGCAAAACCCTCAATATTTTATTGACACATCAAAAGGAAATGTTGAATGGGCTGGTGAGTTAGTAACTCTTTATACCGACAATTATTTACGTTGGTATCAAGCGCCTGATTCAAGTATAGGGACTGAGAAAAAAACTCGTTTAGAGGTAGCTAAAGAAAGTTTTACCCAAGTTATTAATTCTACGCCATCAGTTGATTTTGGTTTACAAGTTTTTAATTGGAATGGTGGTGTCCGTGAAGATAGTAATGGCAATTATTATTATCATAACGATGGACGTAGTGGTGGTCGCATTATTTCTGGCATTAAACCAATGACACCAACGAATAAAAGTAGTTATTTAAAAACATTAAATGACTTAAATGCTGATACTTGGACTCCTCTGTGTGAAACACTGTATGAAGCTTCACGTTATTTTGCTGGTGAAGGGGTGTGGTTTGGCGATGATGATGCTTCTCGCAAACCTAAAAGGGATACAAGTATTGAAACTTCGGGTAAATATGAAACACCGTTTAATGGCTGTGGTAGTAAGGCTTTTATTATTTTTATGACAGATGGGGAGCCATCATTCGATCATGAAGCTGATAATTTGATTAAAGGGCTTTCAGTGGTTGAAAATGGTACAACTATTAACTTTAATGGTTCACCTTTCACTTTAAAATCTGGAGATACTAGTTATTTACCCGCCTTAGCTGGTTGGATGAATCAACATGATATTACAGATAAGGTTGAAGGAAAACAAATTATTGAAACCTTTACTATAGGTTTTAGTGATGGGGCTGATGATGCCGCGCCTTTACTGAAAGAAACCGCTAAGCTTGGAGGTGGGAAATATTTTCCAGCCAAAAATAGTCAAAAATTAACGGCTGCACTTATTAATGCATTACAGAGTTTAACTCCTAGTAATGAAAGTTTAACATCCGCTTCAATAGCCTCCAATAATTTTGATAATACACAAACGTTAGATTATGTTTATTATGCTATGTTTGAACCACAATCAGGCCCACGCTGGCAAGGAAATGTGAAAAAATATAAAGTTATTAATAAAGAACAATATGGTAGTAATGGCGTTGCGGTAATTGACTCTGGCGGAACTTTTTCAGATAAAGTTCAAAGTTATTGGTCTCCTGATGTTGATGGTACTGATGTAGCATCAGGGGGAGTTGCTGAGATGCTAAGAAATAAAACCAATCGTGTACTTTATAGTGATTTAAGTTCAGGAACTAACTTAGTTAAATTTAACCTATCTAATGCTGAAAGTGCTTTTGGTGGTGCAACAGACTTGGCGACTAAAATGAATGTACCTGAGACTGAATTGGCGACTTATATTGATTGGGCTAAAGGTAAAAATGTTGATAAAGTAAAATTAGAAGATGAAAGCATCCCAACTATGCGCCCTGATGTATTTGGTGATCCATTGCATTCTAAACCTCTAATCATTAATTATGGTACCAGCATTCGTATTTTAATTGGAACTAATGCTGGCGTTTTACATATGTTTGAAGATGAAGGCAATAGTGTTGATGAAACTTGGGCCTTTATGCCTAAAGAATTTATTCCTAATATTAGTAAATTAAGAAATAACTTTTCATCATCGTCAAAAGTGTATGGTATCGATGGTAAAATAAGCACCTATATTAAGGATGATAATGGTGACGGTATTGTTAATGATGCAGATAAAGTGTGGATATTTTTCGGTCTACGCCGTGGTGGTAGCTCTTATTATGCCATGGATATTACAGATCCGAACTCACCAAAATTAATGTGGCATAAAAGTAGCAGTAGTCCTGGTTTTTCTCAGTTAGGACAATCTTGGGCTGAACCACAAATTGCATTCTCAAAATTAAATGTTAGTGGTAATAATGCAGCACCTGTATTGTTTATTAGTGGTGGTTATGACCCAGCGAAAGATTCATATGGTGTCGGTGGTAATGATAGCGTTGGTAAAGCTATTTATATGCTAGATGCTAAAACAGGAAATATATTGTGGAGTTTAGAACCTTCAGGTGGCACGACTACCTTTTCTGGTACCGATAGTATCCCTTCTGAAGTTGCCATACTTGATAGCGATAGTGATGGTCTAGTCGATCGACTTTATGTGGGAGATACTGGTGGTAATATTTGGCGTGTTGATATGCCAAGTGATAACCCCAATAGTTCAATAGAACCTTGGACAGTATTTAAATTAGCTGAATTAGGTGGAAAAAATCTAGTGAATGATCGTCGTTTTTTTTACGCGCCTTCAATAGTTAGAACCTTTATCACTGAAACGATTGAAACTTCAGTAATCGATGAAAATGGTGTTACCACTCAAATTAAAGTTAAACAAGAAAAACCTTACGATACAATATTAATAGGTAGTGGCGATCGTTCTAACCCATTAGGTGTCGATACTAACGATATGTTATTTATGCTTAAAGATAAGCATATTAAAACACAATCTTTTACTAGCAATAGTGTGCCAGCTATACCTACAGCGATAACCGTTGATGATTTATATGATTACACTAATAACCCATTTAAAGATTATATATCTTCAGAGACAGGTAGCGCAAAAGTTGGTCTGTCTGCTAGCCAAAAAGCAGTATTAGAGAATTTATCATTGGCCGTTAGTGAAAAATCAGGTTGGTTTATTAATTTAGTTAAACCAGGTGAAAAAAGTACCTCAACTCCAATAGCTATTAATGGTATTGCTTATTTTGTCACTTATACACCTCCATTTATTAACCCCGAGGTTTGTGATATGCCTAGTGGTTTAGGCTCTATTTATGTTGTAGATTTGGTTTTAGGAATAAAAAAATATAATATAAAAAATACTAAAGGGATTACGACTAGAGCTGATGATGATCGAGTATTAGATGTTTCTCATGACTGGATTGATGGAGTATCTTTAATTGTACCACCGTCACCTAATGCAGGAACTACAGAATCAGAAGGTAGTCTTATATTAGGTTATCAAGTGTTACCTGTTGGCTTTGACCTACATACAATGCGTACATCACTTTATGTGACAGAGGATTAATAAATGCTCAATAAGCAAAGTAAGAGTATTAAAGGTTTTACTCTAATAGAATTAATGATCGGTGTCGCTATTATTGGCATTTTAGCGACTATTGCCTATCCATCTTACCTTGATTATGTTACTCGCTCTAATCGTAGTGAAGGCTTACGAGAATTAATGTATGTCGCGAGTTTAGAAGAGCAATTTTATATTGATAACCATACTTATACTGATGATATGGGAGATTTATTTCCTGGTGCATTAAAAACTATTGGTACAGATCATGGTTGGTATATTATGTCGGCTACTATTGGTAACGGTGGGGCAAGCTTTACGCTTACTGCTACGCCACAAGACACAGCTACGGCTAAACAAGCAACAAATGATACGAGTTGTCAATCTTTGTCAATTGATCAAACGGGTAAAAAAACAGCCTCAAATGGAGCAACAGACACAACTTCAATATGCTGGACAAAATAGGACTTTTTATTTATGAATAAGATTAATTTTCCAATGAAAAAAATAATGCTGAAACTAATAATGGTTATCTTTTCGACTTCATTCTTTTCTGCTAATGTAAATGCCGCTCAGCGCCAAGATGTAAAGTGCTATGTAGAACTATATGGTGGTGCAGAAACTGTTATTTTTATTGAAACTCATGGTGATGAAGCAAAACATTTAGATCGAATTGCTCGGCAATGGCTTAATGAAAAAGTAACAACTCAAGTTTCAAAAGGGAAAAAGGTGATTTATAAAGTACATGAATGTGCATTATTAAATACCCCCTTTAAAAGTAATAAAGCTAAAGCGATTGATGCAATAACAGCACGTTAAATTACATTTGCTTAAAAGCTCAATATAATATTTTTATATTGAGCTTTTTAGTTGATAGGGGCTAGTAGAAAGCAGAATCAACTACAGATTATTGGATTATTACTACGATCTTTATCTATACCTGTACTGTCGCTTTGACTAATGTAGAGCCTACCTGAAATTGATATTTCTATTCCTCTTGCATATTCTGGATGGCCATCAGGACAATAAGCTAATATACCACTTTCATTAATAGTGTTTAGCCGCCCAGTTGGGGCATAAACAACTTGGTTAAATGGGTATTGTAATTTATCGTTGGCTTTAATGGGGGCTTTTTCTTTAATGATGCCATCAGGAGAAACAACCCCGATAGCACCGGTCCAATCGTTAGTGCCAGAACAAGCAGTACCAGATAAAGGACAAACAGTAATATTTTGTCCTGTATTTATTGCCATATTACGTGCCGTTAATAATAACCTTTGTACAGTCGAGATTTCATTATCTACACGCATCCTTATAATAAAAGTATTCAAATTAGGAATAGCAATAGCAGAAATAACCCCTATTAATGCAACGCCAACCATTAATTCAATTAAGGTAAAGCCCAAAGATTTTGGTACTACTATTCTATTTGATCTGAATTTTTTTTGAGCGCCTTTTAATTTAGCTTCAAAATATTGGGAGAGGGCGTTAAACAACATAAATAACTTACCTGCTAATTTTTATAAATCCTTAACCTTTTTATATCATTTTTAGTACTTTTCAGCTAGAAATTAATTAACGTATTGTTAATTACGGCAACGAATTTTACCGCCAGTTCTCAATTCATCGATCCCGTCATGATTTTTATCAACTGATTGATATAAGCGCCCCGACGTTGCCAAACGAATAGCTCTATTATGTTCTTGTGAATTTTTAGGACAATAACGAAAGGTGCCATTTTTACCCCAGCCCGATAAATGCCCTGTAGGTGCAAACATAATATTAGTTCTACCTAAGGCATAATGTAGCTTGTCGCCTTTTTTTATTGATGTTTTTACTTTTAGTAAATGTTCTTTTAATGTTGGCTCATAAATACCATTGGCATTATCGTCAATAAAAACACTAAGTTCTTGTTGCCAATTATTTGTGCATTTTAAAGCATTATTTAATGGGCAAATAGTTACCACTTTACTACTGTTTATTGCTGTATTTCTAGCTAAAAAGAGTAAACGATTAAGTGTTGATATTTCATTATCAACACGCATTTTAGTTATAAAATCATTGAAATTAGGAATGGCAATACAAGACAATATTGAGGTTATGCTAACTGAAACCATTAGTTCTATTAGTGTGAAACCTTTTAAATTAAGAAAGTTTGATTTTAATGAAGTGAAATTACATCCGTGTAAACTAAGCATAAATAAATCCTTTATTTGATTAAGTAAATCCGTTTACTTGATCCTAGTTGTTATTCTTATTTTCGCCAGTTTTTATTTTTAGTGTTTTTTTATTTCATCGAGCTATATCTATTGGCTGTAAATAGTAGGTATTGCTTGACGTTTATGTTGAGTTTTTTGATAAATAGATATTATTTTTTCACTGACGTTACTATCAACAGTTTTACCTTCTAAAAAGTCATCAAGCTGTTGGTAAGATAAGCCTAAAGCATCTTCATCTTTTTTGCCGGGATCTAACTCTTCTAAATCTGCTGTAGGGGCTTTTTCTACTAAGTTTTTTGGTGCGCCTAATGCTTCGGCTATTGCTCTTACTTGACGTTTTGACAAGCCAAATAAAGGTGCTAAATCGCAAGCGCCGTCTCCCCATTTAGTAAAAAAGCCCGTAATATTTTCAGCACTATGATCTGTTCCTAATACTAATGCTCCTAAAATACCCGCAAGATGATACTGCATTACCATACGCGTGCGAGCTTTTACATTACCTTTTGAAAAATCAAGTTGTTGTTTTGTGCAGTTTAATAAATTAGCCTCTGTTAATGCTGTTAATGCTTCATTATGAATACCTTCAACACCAGCAAAAATATTTGTTGTGACTTGCTGACAGGGTTGAATAAAATTAATCGCTAATTGTGCATCGTCTTCATCCGCTTGTACATCATAAGGTAAACGTACAGCAATAAACTGGTAATTATCATTACTGTCTTTATTGAGTTGTTCTACGGCTAATTGTGCTAGCTTGCCACACGTTGAAGAGTCTACTCCGCCACTAATGCCTAATATTAAGTTTTTCAGCCCCGAATTAATCAATTGTCGTTTAATAAAATCAATGCGACGTTCAATTTCAAATTGTACGTCTATTTTTGGTAATACATTCATTTCATTTATTATTTTTTGCTGCATTAGAAGGATCTCAATATTTGTCAGCACATACTTTGGCTGATAAAAAGGATAATTTAATGGTGTTAATTCTACCAAAATAGTAAAGTTTTTTCATGTTGATTTTTACTTTTCTAGAATTTTTTGTCAAAGCAGTGTTATTATTTACGTATAAAATTAAATTTACGCTTGAGATCAAAATGAAAAAAATTGAAGCAATTATAAAGCCATTTAAAATGGATGATGTAAGAGAAGCCTTAGGCGAAATTGGTATTACAGGTATGACGGTCTCTGAAGTAAAAGGTTTTGGTCGTCAAAAAGGTCATACTGAGTTATATCGTGGTGCAGAATATATGGTTGATTTTTTGCCTAAAGTAAAACTTGAAATAGTTATTGCTTCTACCAATGTAGATCGCTGTGTTGATGCCATTTTATCAACGGCACAGACAGGAAAAATTGGCGATGGTAAAATATTTATAACGGATGTTGAACGTGTTATTCGTATTCGTACAGGTGAAGAAGATGAAGAAGCCATTTAATTTAGGGTGAAATCATTATAAATAAAAACCGATTTAAGCCGTGGACTTCAATCGGTTTTTTATTGGTAAATAACTATTAAGTAATAAAATGCTATTTAACTAAGTCATTTGTCGGATAGTTTACCGCGAGTACGCGTAACGCATTAGTTTTTAAATCATCTAATCCCATTTTACCATAGGATTTAATCATAATTTCTAATGCTTGCTCTACCTCTTTGTTAGTAGGGAAATATTTAATAATATAACGTCCTCTATTGGCTGATGCAGCGTAAGCTTGACGGTCAAAATAAAATTGGGCTACTTTTAATTCATATTTAGCTAGTCTATTTTTAATAGCAATCATGCGTTTTTTAGCATCAGCTGCATATTTACTTTGAGGATAGTTATCAAGAATGTGGTTAAAATCATCAAACGCTTCATGCGAAGCGGTAGGATCTCGATCTGAACGGTCAATACCTAACATATTTTGAAATAAATTATCTTCTGTCGATTGATGAATTAGTCCGCGAATATAATAAACATAATCAAGATCTTGGTGGTTGGGATTTAAGCGAATAAAACGATCGGCTAGGGCAGTTCCTTGTGCGAAGTCACCACTTTTATAGTAAGCATAAATTAAGTCTAATTGCACTTGATGTGAAATTGGGCCAAATGGAAAACGAGAATCAATAGCAGAAAGTATTTGTACTGCTTTTTGAAATAATCCGTTATCAAGTGCTTTGCGAGCGTTACTGTAAAGAGCTTGTGCTGAACTATCCGGCACCTTTTTAATATCTTCACTTGATGAACATCCTGCTAACGTTATAGCAAGGGTAAGTAAGATAATTTTAATTGTTATTTTTTCCATAGAATTAAGTATCACAACATTGTTTGAATTATAATAAAAGCGACTAATTAAGTTAAAATAAAATATTTATTTAGTTAATTAGTATCTAACCTGAGTACAACACGCTAAAATAGCTGGTAAGTATTCTAACCCAGCTCTTTGCAAAGTGTAAATTAATTGAGAGTTTAATGTCTGAAAATATTCAACATCAAGAAATAGTTCCACAATCGTGTTTAGGCAAACGATTAGACCAAGCTTTAGCGCAAATGTTTCCTGATTATTCACGTTCACGTTTAAAAGATTGGATTTTATCTGGTCAAGTATCGGTAAATGATGAAATTACAACCAAAGCTAGAGAAAAAATGTTTGGTGGTGAAAGTATTACCATTAATGCCACTGTTGAAGCTGATGTGCGCTTTGAAGCACAAGATTTACCTTTAAATATTGTTTATGAAGACGATGATATTTTAGTGATAAATAAACCTGCGGGTTTTGTTGTGCATCCTGGTGCAGGTAACCCTGATGGTACAGTACTTAATGCTTTGTTGCACCATTGTCCTGACCTAGCTGTAGTACCGCGTGCCGGCATAGTACATCGTTTAGATAAAGATACTACAGGCTTAATGGTGGTGGCAAAAACTATTGCGGCACAAACCGTATTAGTTGACTCACTGCAACGTCGAGAAATTACACGAGAATATGAAGCGGTAGCTAACGGTATTATGACCGCAGGTGGTTTAGTTGATGAACCTATTGGTCGTCATCCCACTAAGCGAACAAATATGGCGGTTACTATTTCAGGGCGCCCTTCGGTAACTCATTATCGAGTCTTAGAAAAATATCGATTGCATACACGTATTCGTTTACGTTTAGAAACAGGTAGAACACACCAAATTCGTGTTCACATGGCACATATTACTCACCCGTTAGTTGGCGACCAAAATTATGGTGGACGTCCGCGCCCACCTAAAAATGCAACACCAGAGCTATTAGCCATGCTTCGAGGGTTTAAACGCCAAGCATTACATGCCGCAATGTTATCTTTATATCATCCGATAACGGGTGAGTTAATGACATGGCATGCAGAATTACCTGAAGATTTTGTAGCATTAATTAATTGTTTAAAAGAAGATAGTAAATTAAATGCGAGCGAAGAATACTAACGCTATTCATTCTGCTTTATGGCCTGTGCAAAATGTACAGGCTTTTATTACGACACGTCATCATCCGTTTGAACCTAACTCGTTAACTTCCCCTTTTACTTCTGTAGATAAAAAGACTAACTTCACCGATTTTAATTTAGGTATTCATGTTAGTGATGATTTAGCTAAAGTTGAAAAAAATCGACAAAGTTTATTAAAACTATTACCTAAGCACACTCCAATACAATGGTTAAACCAAGTACATGGTAATAAAGTACACTTATTAACAAAATATAGCTCTAAAGCGATTGAAGCAGACGCTATAGTTACAAAGCGTAAAAATATAGCTTTAGCCATAATGACTGCTGATTGTTTGCCTATTTTAATAAGTGATGAAAATGGCTCTGAAATCGCGGCTATTCATGGTGGTTGGCGGCCATTGTCTCAAAATATTATTGCTCGAACGCTGGCCGAAATGACTACAAACACTGAGCAACTTTATGTTTGGCTTGGTCCTTGTATCGGTTCTAAAGCATTTGAAGTAGGTGAAGAAGTCAGACAGGTGTTTATTGAACAATCAATTGATTTTATGTCGGCTTTTGAGTTACTTCCTAATTTAAAAAATAATCAAAGTTTAAAATACTTAGCTAATTTGCAGCTTATTGCAACAATTCAATTACGACATCTTGGAATTAAGCATATATCAAGGCTTAATCATTGTACCTATACTATGAGCGATGATTATTATTCATTTCGCAGAGAAAATATAACAGGACGTATGGTTAGTATTATTTGTCGTTTATAGTTTTTTTATGTTTTTCTGCTAAAAAGTTAAAAAAAATTGTTTTATCGCAATGTTTTTTGTTTTTTGTCTTGAAAAGTTTACACATTACCCCTATTTATTAAGTAATTAATAAAGTAATTCGTCAATGTAATAATTATTTATAGCTATAAATTTTAAAATATAGCAAAAGGAGAATGTTTTATGCGTTTAGATAAATTAACCCAAGCTTTTCAGACTGCACTTGCTGACGCTCAATCATTAGCATTGGGTAATGACCATCAATTTATTGAGCCTGTTCATTTAGTTTTAGCTTTGCTTAAACAAGAGCAGGGTAGTGTTATTCCGTTATTAAAAGGTGCAGGTATTAATGACAAAGCATTGCGTAATCAATGTGAGGCTATTTTAAAATCTTTAGCAAAGGTTGAAGGTAATGCTGGTGATGTTCAAATATCATCATCATTAGGTAAGTTATTAAACCTTTGTGATAAATATGCTCAAAAATTAGGTGATAAGTTTATTTCATCTGATGTTTTTTTATTAGCTTTGCTTGAAGATACTGGAGAAGTAGGGAAAGTATTTAAAAGTTTAGGTGCAACTCAAGCAAGAATTGAGCAAGCGATTGAACATGTAAGAGGAGGGGAAACCATTGAAGAACAAAATGCAGAAGATATGCGTCAAGCTTTAGATAAATATACTATTGATTTAACCGAGCGTGCCGAAAACGGTAAACTTGATCCTGTGATAGGCCGAGATGATGAAATTCGTCGTACGATTCAGGTGTTACAACGTCGTACCAAAAATAATCCAGTATTAATTGGTGAACCAGGTGTTGGTAAAACAGCAATCGTTGAAGGTTTAGCACAACGTATTATTAACGGTGAAGTACCCGAAGGTTTAAAAAGTAAACGGGTATTATCACTTGATATGGGCTCATTAGTTGCTGGTGCTAAATATCGTGGTGAATTTGAAGAACGCCTGAAAGCTGTACTTAGTGATTTAGCTAAAGAAGAAGGTCAGGTTATTCTCTTTATTGATGAACTTCATACTATGGTTGGTGCTGGTAAAGGTGAAGGAGCTATGGATGCGGGTAATATGTTAAAACCAGCATTAGCACGTGGTGATTTACATTGTGTAGGTGCAACCACATTAGATGAATATCGTCAATATATTGAAAAAGATGCGGCATTAGAGCGTCGTTTTCAAAAAGT
>WGGB01000174.1 GCA_015491935.1 Alteromonadaceae bacterium | reverse complement strand
TAACCGCGCCCATTGCTTTTAAAAATGCCTCTCCTTTGTTCGCAATATATTCGCCAACTTGCAAGTCATGATCATGATAACCAATTCGGACTTTTGCAACGGGATCACCCCATTTATCAGTAATTTTATCATCTAAGGTTACAAAACAATCATCAGTCGGCAACCAATCATTAAACACTTCAAAACGTAGTGTTTTATGTGTGGTAAATGCTTTTTTCATATTAAGTTTTAACTGTTCTCCCCACACTAAAGTATCATTTTCATCACGTTGTGTGCCATAAGCGTGAGCCACTGGGTTTTGATAAAATAAAAAGTCTAGGGTGCCACCTTTCGCTTTCCCCTGTTTACCTGCTCCTACAAAATTTTTATCGTCAATTTGATACCAATCTTGTAACGACCGATTAATAAAAGGCCCTACACGTGATAAGTCTTTTATTTGCTGTTTACTCATATTGGCAAAAATAAAGTCACCTTGTCCTGTACCGCCCGCACTAAAAATTAAATTTTTACCAACTTGACCATTATTATTAGCCAAGCCATGAGGGAATTTTTTGCCTTTTGATGCTAACAATAACCGTGAGGTTTCAATAGCCTGACAAGCAACAACATAATATTTAGCGGTAACTTTATGTTTTCGATTTAAGCGGTCATAATAAAGTACTCCGCTGATTTCACCTTGGTCGTCAGTTGCAATTTTATAGACTTTAGATTCTGGCTTTATGGTGCAATTTCCTCCTGCCACAGCATGATTTAATAAAGCTGCTCGGCCACTTCCTTTAGCGCCTGAAGCACAACCATAATTACTACAATAGCCTGAATATTCACAGCTTCTGCGCCCCATAGCGGGTTGTGACAATACCGCTCGCGGAATTGGAATAGCGTGTAAGCCTGTTTTTTTTGCAGTGTTATCTATCCATGTCGCAATAGGGTGTTCGGCTAGTGGCGGATAATCAAAATTACTTGAATGTGGTTCAGCAAAAGGATGTTCAATATGACGACCTGAAACACCAATGTGTTTATCAACCATGGCGTAAAAAGGTTCTAAATCATCGTAGCTAATCGGCCAATCAACAACATTTGCACCTTTAATTTCACCAAACTCAGACTTCAAACGAAAATCTATCGGTTTTAGACGGTGAAAATAACCACTCATAAAATTTGACGATCCGCCGACAACAGTACCATTCCAAAAAGTACTCCCTGATTCACTGGTTGCTTCGCCCTGCCAGAACAAATTTCCCTTTTCATCTTGATATTGATCTTCAATTACGTGCTGTTCATCCTGCAAATTAGGGTTATAAGCATCACGCAAACTAATGGCAAGCTCGTCTTTATAAAATTCTTTTTCGGTTAACCAAGGTCCTTTTTCTAGCACTAATACTTTTGCACCTGCGTTGGCAAGCGTATAAGCCACAGGAGAAGCACCAGCACCGCTACCAATAATGCACACATCATAATTCATGCTTTAGTGTTCCTTTTTTTAAGACGAGGTTTTAATGCGGTTTGAGTGGGAATATTTTCTACTTTAATCGCTTGCGGAGATATTTTATCACTAATACGATAAGCCCCTGGTAATTCATAATAACGCGTTCCTTTTTGAGGTAAAGGAAAGCCAGCTTGGTGATTAAGCCACTTTTCGCCAATATGGTCAGGATTACCACCATAAATTTCGGGGGTAAGCATTGCTTCAAAAACATAGCTTAATAGTGTAGATAACCAATTTTCACCCGCTTGAGAATGACTAATACCGCGTAAAACATTTTCTTTTTGCTCATTATTCAAATCAATAAACAATTTAGATAATTGACTTTGACTGTAACCATTTAGCCAACCAACACCTTGTTTAATAAAGCTAATTTCGGCATCGTCTGTCGGTTGCAAATGAATAACATTATAGAGATACTGCAAAGCATTTATCTCTTGCGCACTGGGGCCGCTTGCTGATGCAGGAAGCAAATGATCAAGTACTGCATTAAGTGTTTGCCATAAAGGTTTAGAGCGCCATGACTGTTTTTCTTTGCTACTTTCAGAAAGTAAGCTTTTGGCTAAAGTATTTGCTGCAAAAGCACTACTCGAGGTTGAAGCTATTGCAATAGCACCTCCTGCCGATTTTAAAAAATGACGTCGAGAAGAATTTTCACGAAACCAAGACTTTTCTTTTAACCATTGTGGCGTTTGATACAACTTATCAAAAAAAGACTGCATATTTAACCTTTTATACTTAAATTTAAGCTTATTGTTTGGCAAACCTATGCTCAGTTGCTGCTATTGGTTTTGCCTGCCATTGGTTAATAAATTTCAACCAGACATCAACATCATACTGACCATTTTTTTGCAACTGCGCGGTATCTTTTGACAAGATCATTTTTCCTGTTGATGTTGATACATACATATGAGGATACCCCAATACGGGCGGTAAACTACTCATAAAAGCTTTATTTTCATTAACATCACTTACATTAACTTTTAAGAGTACAAACTTGCTATGTAATGCTTGATAAACTTGAGGATTTTTTTCTAAAAAATCATCCATTTTATTGCACCATGTACACCAGTTTCCGCCAATTTCAATGAGTACATTACGATGCGTTTTATTCGCCAAAGCTATTGCTGCTGCGGCATCTTTAAAAGGATCACTTTTTTCATTATAGCGTTTACTATAATTGGGTAAATCAGCTGCAGTAATTTTTGTTGTCGCTGCATTAGTATTAAAAACAACCAGTACAATTAAAAAAAACAAATAGCGCATAAAAATTCCTAATAAACGAGAGCAAAATATTACATAGTTCAGTTATTGAAAAGACCTTATTGGTTACTACTATATTTCAAATATTTGTGAAGATCATTTTTCTCGCTATAAAAATTCACGGATAGACGATATAATATGCAACACTTTTTTTTATAGGAATATTACTATGCGTCCAAGCGGCAGAACAACAGGACAAATTCGTCCGATCACTATAACTCGTCAATATACAGCACACGCTGAAGGGTCGGTATTAATTGAATTTGGTGATACCAAAGTTATTTGTACCGCGACGGTTGAAGATAATGTTCCACGTTTTTTAAAAGGCCAAGGTAAAGGTTGGGTAACGGCTGAATATGGTATGTTGCCTCGTTCAACACATAGTCGTATGCGCCGAGAAGCGGCGGCTGGTAAACAAAGCGGTCGTACGTTAGAAATTTCACGCTTAATTGCACGCTCTTTACGTGCTGCCGTCGATTTAACTGCCTTAGGTGAAAACATGATCACTGTTGATTGTGATGTTATTCAAGCCGATGGTGGTACACGTACCGCTTCAATCACGGGTGCTTGTGTTGCCTTAGTTGATGCGTTAAATCATATGCGCGCAAAAGGGACTTTAAAAACAAATCCATTAAAACATATGATCGCAGCCGTTTCTGTTGGTATTTATAACGGCGAACCTGTGGCTGATTTAGATTATGCCGAAGATTCAGCCGCTGATACCGATATGAATGTTGTAATGACCGACACAGGCAAACTCATTGAAGTACAAGGAACTGCTGAAGAAGAACCCTTTAGCTTTGAAGAAATGCAAGCGATGTTACAACTCGCTAAACATGGTATTGATGAATTATTTGATGAACAAAAGAAAGCATTAAGTTAACCGCATTAGAGATTAAAAAAATGAAAGCATATCAACAAGAATTTATTGAATTTGCACTGGCAAAACAAGTTTTACGCTTTGGTGAATTTACCTTAAAGTCGGGTCGGACTAGCCCTTATTTTTTTAATGCTGGCTTATTTAATACCGGTAGAGACTTAGCCCGTTTAGGACGCTTTTACGCCGCTGCTCTAGCGGATAGTGGTATAGATTACGATTTACTCTTTGGCCCTGCTTATAAAGGCATTCCTATTGCAACAACAACGGCTGTAGCATTAGCGGATCATCATGACATTGACATTCCTTACTGTTTTAACCGTAAAGAAGCAAAAACGCATGGTGAAGGTGGTAGCTTAGTTGGTTCAGAGCTAAAAGGAAAAGTAATGTTAGTAGACGATGTTATTACTGCTGGCACAGCTATTCGAGAATCAATGGAGATCATTAAAACCCACGGTGCACAGTTATCAGGCGTATTAATTGCACTTGACCGCCAAGAAAAAGGTCAAGGAGAGTTATCCGCTATTCAAGAGGTAGAACGCGATTTTACGACTAAGGTGATTTCTATTGTAAGTTTAGGCGATGTTATAACCTATTTAGAAGCACAACCGAATATGAGCGATAGCTTGGCAAGCATTAAAAAATATCGTGAAGATTATGGCATTTAGCCATCACTTTATGAGCAAGTGATAAAAACCAGCATTATTGCTGGTTTTTTAATGGGAAATTTACGGTTAAAAATAAAGACTATACTATTAAAAATAAACGCTATGCGGTTAACTGAAACTGAAAACTAGGCTCTTTGGAATAGGCTTGATTAATATTAGAATAAAAATTTTCAATACGTAAAGCTCGTTGTATTACTTCATTAGAGCGGCTTGGGGCAATTTCTTCTTGTGCTTTCAAGGTTTTATTGATCGCAGTATCAAAATCATTACTTGTTTTCGCTTTATTGTTCGTTGTTTGACTATTTTGCTCACTCTTTAAGCGCTTAGATTCATTCACTTTAGGCGCCGAAGACTCTTTACCACTCGCGTCTGCAATATTGCCTTGAAGTAACTCTAACTGTGCCTCTGCAATATTTTTAGTCGCTTGTGCTGCAACACTTTTATCTTGTGCCGATGGATTTAATGGCGCTAATGCCGCAGCATGCACTTTTTCCATTTTAGCTATGGTTGCCTGCGGATCGCCAGAAACAGTAGAGACATCAACTGATACTTCACCATCGACTGCATAGCTTTTACCATCTGGTCCGCGTTGATAACTAAATGATGGTGCGCCAGTTATAGAACCACCTACTGAAGCATGAGCAGCTTCATGAGCTTTTACTTCTTGATCTCGACGTTTTAAAGAATTAAGTTGCTGCTCTATTGCTTGTGCTTCAGCCTTCTTTTGCTTTGATGAATTACTCTCTTTAGCACTCGTTGTAGAGTCTTCTTTAGTTAAATTTTGTTCTGATTGATCTGATGCTTTATTATTTGTAGGTGAATTATCTTGCTGGGCTTGTTGATCATTAATACTAGCGTTAGCTTTTGTTGCTTGTTTCTTTAAGTTAGCAAAGTCAATCTGTTCATTCTTTTGTGGTGCAGATTTAGAACTGTATTTATTACTTAACCCTTTTTCAGCAGCAGACTGACTCATTGCCGCAGGTGGTGGAGTAACTTCTTTTAAAGAATTTTCACGTCGCAAGCTATCTGTGGCGGAATTAACCACAGTGGCTAAAGGTAAACTGCTAACCTGCGAGTTGATATTCATAATTTTATTTATTAAGCTCTAACATCAATTAAAGTACCTAAATTTTTATCGGCAGTTTTAATCACATCTGCCGAGGCATTTGCCTGTGCTTCTGCTACTTTTAAATTAACCGCAGACTGAGTCAAACTAACGGGTTGAGATTTATTTACAGTCTCGGTTTTTTCTACATCAGAATTTTTTTCACCCTGCTCTTCTCTACGAGCTGTTACTTGTGCTATATCGCTTGCTGCTTTATTTGCGGTGTCGGTTGCTTGCTGAAATCCTTGTAAGCCACTATTTATCGCTGATGAAATTTGCATAAAACCTCCTAAATTGCACAATTACTACATGGTTAATTATTAACCAATTTCAAATAAAAGTAAAGTTTTTTTAAAGTTGGCAGATACAGATATTTTTTACGTGAAAAAGTTACGCAAAAAAATCATGTTAAAAAAAAAGCTTATGTCATATCAACATAAGCTTTTTAATAAATAATACCAATTTAATCAATTTGGTATTAAATCTTGCAAAGTTTATTTAATCAAACCTCTATTTTTTAACATAGGTTCAATAATAGGGTCCCGACCACGAAATGCTTTATACATTTTAGCATAATCCATAGTATTACCACGCGATAAAATCATTTTACGGAAACGATCACCATTTTTACGCGTTAAGCCACCATTTTCTTCAAACCAGGTATAGGCATCGTCATCTAGCATTTCGGTCCATAAATAAGCATAATAACCAGCTGAATAACCATTAGCCCAAATGTGCATAAAGTAACTTGAGCGATAACGTGGTGGTACTTCTTTTAAATATAAACCAGAATTTTTTAAAGCACTGACTTCAAATTTATCTACGTTTTGCTCTGGTGCAGTAGCAGGTAGTGAATGCCATGCCATATCTAACTCGACAGCTGCTAATAGTTCAGTTAACGCATAACCTTGATTAAAGTATGCAGCTTCACGTAATTTTTTCACTAACGCTTCAGGCATGGGTTTACCTGTTTTATAGTTTTTAGCAAAATGTTTAAATACGCTCGGGTAACTTGCCCAATGCTCATTAAATTGCGAAGGAAACTCTACAAAATCTCGCGCAGTATTTGTTCCAGACAAACTTGGATATTGTTGATCAGCAAAGAAACCATGCAAGGCATGACCAAATTCATGGAACATAGTGGTTACATCATCCCAAGAGATTAACGCTGGTTGTCCTTTAGCTGGTTTGGTAAAGTTTGTAACATTATAAATAACAGGTTTAGTGCCTAACAAATAAGACTGACCAACAATATTATCCATCCATGCACCGCCACTTTTGTTGTCACGCTTAAAGTAGTCGGTATAAAATAAGCCTATGCTACTGCCGTCAGCATTAAATAGCTCATATACCTTTACATCTTCTTGATAAACAGGTAAATCGTGGCGCTCTTTAAAAGTAATACCATAGAGTTTATTCGCCGCGTAAAACACACCATCTTTTAAAACTCGATTAAGTTCAAAATAAGGCTTTATTTCATCTTCATCTAAATTATAACGCGCTTTACGAACTTTTTCGGCATAAAGAGCCCAATCCCATGCTTGTAATTTAAAGTTTTTATGTTCACTATCAATCACTTTTTGAATATCAGCAGCTTCTTCTTTAGCGTGTGCTGTAGCCGCTGGCGCAATTTTTTTTAATAATTTAGTCACGGCAGCTGGATTTTTTGCCATCTGATCTTCTAACACCCATTCAGCATAATTATTAAAGCCTAACAAAGCCGCTTTTTCTGCACGAATTTTTGCTAAATGTGAAATAGTTTTGCGAGTGTCATTTTTGTCACCTTTTTCGGTGCGTGTCCAAGAGGCTTGAAATAATTTTTCTCGCGTTGCTCGGTTAGTTAAAGAACCTAAAGCTGGCTGTTGAGTGGTGTTTTGTAAAGGTAATAACCATTTACCTTTTAAACCACGAGCTTTAGCATCCGACGCGGCTGCTTGTATAGCTCCGTCAGACAAACCCGCTAGTTCAGCTTTATTATCAACAACCAAACCTGCCGCTTTAGTTCCATCTAGTAATTTATTTACAAAAGTAGCGCTTAAGGTTGCGTTTTCTTTGTTTAATGCTTTTAATTTCACTTTATCGGCAGCTGATAAGTTTGCCCCTGCATGCACAAACGCATCAAAATAATAATTTAATAAGTGTAGTGATTCTTTATCTAAATGGAGTGAATTAGCTTTGTTGTGTAAACTTTTTATGCGTTGAAATAATTTATTATTCAAATAAATGGCATCTTGATGAGCCGCAAGTTCCGGTGCAATTTGCTCTTGTACTTTCTGTAATGTTGGATTGTTATTGGCCGAGCTTACTGAAAAAAATACGCGACTCACACGCGTCAGCATAGCACCTGATTTTTCTAAAGCGACTAAGGTATTTTCAAAGGTTGCTGGGGCTGGATTATTCGCTATTTTATTAACTTGAGCTAAATGACGCTTCATACCTTCTTGTAATGCAGGTAAATAATCACTGTTTTTTATTTTATCGAACGCTGGCGCTTGGTAATCTAAAGTGCTGGGATGTAAAAAAGGATTGTTAGGGTTAATACTGCTTGCGGCTTGAGCGGCAGTTACTGACATACCACAAATAAGCATGGCACTACATAACCGACGAGAAAATTTTAATTTCATTAATATTTCCTTAATAATTAAAGGGTTGTTTGCTGTAAATAATCTTTACTGAAAATGTTTTTGCTAAAAATCACTTTATGATCTTATTTTTAAGGCTGTCACTTTAGCACTATTGTTTTAAAAGCCAAATAAATAGCTAATAAAAATAAGACAAAAATGGCAACAATCAAGGACAATTTTTAATTATGCCTAGTTAACCATAATGTTAACTGCAAAATAAAGTCATTAAAATGAGAAATAAAAGGCGCATGAGAGGCTTTATTAAAGATATAAAAATCACTCTTGGGAGCCAATGTATTAATCGGTTCTATCGCAGCTTTAGGTACTAAGCTGTCCAATTTGCCATAAAGTCGTAAAAAAGGCATCTTAATATTCATTAATTGTGTTCGTAAATCTTCGCTAGTTAATAATTGTAACGATTGTTCTAACGTTGTTTTACTTGGCATTGGGTATTGTAAAATAAGATCTCGTAACTGCTTTATATCTTGTCGAATACTTGGGCTACCTAAGGCTTGAATTTTAAGAAAACCATCCAATGTTTTTTTAATATCTTGATTTAATTGTTGATGAAATGCTTGTAATACTTGTGGTTTTATTCCTCGCCATGATTTAGGCGTGTTTGTTGTTGCTTTATCCTCGGTGGTATTTTTTTCGACAAAGCTCTTTTCAACACAACTCTTTTCAATAAAACAAGGACTACTTGCAATGGTCACTAATCCTTGTACTTTTTCGGGATAGTCTAGTGCTATTTGTGCTGCTACTAAACCACCAAGCGACCAACCAATATAAATAGCAGGTATATCAATAGAATCGCTAATTAGCTTACTAATTTGTACTAAAGAATAAGGCGAAATACTTTTCTCGACATTTAAACCAAAACCAGGCAAGTCGATAGTAATAACTTGATAATTTAAAGATAACCGCTCAACTGTCGGTTGCCATACGCCTGAGTTTAGTCCCCAGCCATGAATAAAAACTAAAGCAGGCCCTTGCCCTTTGCTATTAAATATTAGTGATGATGTCATAAACGACTATACTTCAGTTCAAAGAGGAAATTTAAGCTATTATAACAAGCAATAAAATGGAATTATTACCTTTATTACAAAAAATACCTGCTCTTTATTTTGCAACCCAAGGCGTTAGAAAACAGCGATGTTTTAATCTTTATAATCGCGGTTTATTAACCTTGTCTCGTTGTGATTTGTGTGGTCTACCTTGTCATCATTACAAGCAGTTATGTCAGACTTGTTACCATGATTTGCCTTTATTTCAGCCGTTAATTGTACAAGGTGATTTACTCAATTGGCCCGAAATATATCAACATTTACCAAAAATCAGTTTTGATCAATTAATTTGTTTGGCTCCACATGGTTATCCTTTCGATCATTGGTTGAGTCAATTTAAGTACACAAAAAGGTTTGAATTGGCTGAATTATTTAGCCATTTGTTAAGCGATTTATTAAAAGACTTGTTAAAAAAAGGATGTTTACCTCAGCCCGATCTCATGCTTACGGTGCCATTACATATAACTCGTTGGCAAGGTCGAGGCTATAATCAAGCACACCTTATTGCAGAAAAATTACAAAACCGTTTATCAGACCAATATAATATTAACTATAAACCTCAATTACTGAGCCGATCCAAAAAAACTGCCACTCAAGTTGGTCAAAAGGGTAGTCAGCGACGTAAAAACTTAAATAACGCGTTTAGTGTAACTAGCACAAAAACATTACCAGAACACGTAATGTTAATAGATGATGTCGTTACTACAGGAGCAACCGCGAGTGAAATAGGTCGCTTATTGAAACAACACGGTGTAAAAAGAATAACACTAGTAACACTAACGCTAGCAATGCCCAGTACGAATTAGTCGTTTAAATCTTCAATCTTTTTAGACTTGAATTGATTCATCATAGCGATAATAAGCTGCCCGATAATCAATCCTAATAATACACCCAAAGTATTAGCAACAAGATCTAACCACTCGCCATGACGGTGAAACAAACCTTGTATTAATTCAATAATTCCACTGTAAAATAAAAATGAACATAAAATTAATTGCCAATATTTAGGTTTTTTTATAGCCACAGGTAACGTTAAAAACGCATAGGCAATAAAATGATGAATTTTATCGCCACCTTTCACCGTAGGTAATTGTTCAGCAGGAAGTAACGATAAAATAGTAATGATTGCCAATACTATTAAGGTAATGAGTTGCCAGTAAGTTTTAATAAATGAATACATAAAATATGATGTTATATAATAAAGTAGAAAAGCAATTAATTCATTGTTGTACTAAAAGCTTTTGAGAAAAATAAGCTATTCGCTAAAATTTTGGCCGTTCCATACCAATAACCCCGAAAAACCAAATCGTCAACACTAGCAATAACACGTCCTTTTGCTAGATCATGAGCAATAATAACAGGAGTATGGGCCATTGTGTTAATTAAATGTTGATCACTATAGCCACTTAACAATGGTGTATCAGTATAACTTAAAACACTCACAAAAGGGGTTGAAGGCTTTTGCATTATTAAAGTGCTATTGCTAAATACAGGTAAATTGTTTTGCTGATAACCAAATGCCAAAGGATGACTAATGTCGACACGTGTATTAAAAATAGCCCCTGAAATTCGCTTTCGCGCGGCTAATGTCTCTTTATCTTTATAGGTGAGTTCGTCTGTATCAAATAATTGTTTTATATGATTTTTACTCACAAAATCTACTTTTAATAAGGATTTGTCTGATAACCATTTTGCTGCCCGTTTTTGCGCATACAAAGTACCGCCAGCTTTTAACCAAGCCGATAGCTTAAACTCTATTTTTTCATCAATTTTACTATAATTTCCGTCCACCATAATAATATGAGTGTAATGACTTAAATCCACATTAGCTAAACGCGGGTGCTCAACAATAGAAACGGGAATATTTAATTGTTGATCTAGATAAAATAAAATTTCACCCGCCTCATACTGAGAAACGCCCTTACCGCCTACTAATAAAACCTTGATTGGCGTTAAGTGACTAAAAGCACGACTACCTAAGTCAATACCAGCAACAGTTAGCCCAGTATTAAGTGAAAAGAGATCAATATTAGCCTGTTGGCTCGCTGTGGCTAATATCGCTTGCCAATGACTTTTCTTTTGTAAACCTGCGGGGATCATAATAGTACCTGCGGCAAACGTTTTTTTATTCCCTTTAATTAAGGTAGTAAAACTTTTTGTGGCAACTTTTGCTTCAATCCCTTGAGATAATAAGCTATTAAGCAATTTAGGCGCTAAATAGTTCTGCCATTCAAACACATAAGCGTAAGCATTAGCTTCTAATTTATTAACTGGTTTATGCTTTGCTTGCCACGTTGTTTTCGCAAGTTTTAGCCCCCAAGTTCGCTCAACTTTGTCAAAATTAATATTCATTGCTAATGGCAATGTCCAGCCCGAAACATCATAAAAAGTATTATCTTTAAACTGCGTGGGTTGAGCAAAAATAGCCTGTATTAAACGATATTGAGGTTGCTTAAGTGGTACATAATAACTCGTTTTGGCAGGATATATTTTACCTTTATTACGAAAGTCATTCGTGAGTGGATAAACTTTTATTTGCTGTTGTTGCAATTTATCTAAAAAAGCATTTAAACGATAGCGATCATCATTTTGATTAACAATATAACCACTAAACCTTTCTTTAGTGGCTGCATTTTCAGCTTGTTGATAAAAATCATGGCGATATTTCGCTAATTTTTCTCGATTTTTCCAAGCACCATTTATAGTCGATAACGACGTTAGCACATGATTTTGAATGGCAAATTCTAATGTTAATAAGCCATTATCCGTTTGTTGTTGATAACCTCGACTACTCGCTTGTTCAAATAAAATACCAACCGCCCCGTTAATGTCGGGATAAGTTGAGCCTTTGCCATAATAAAAATCGTCAAAACTTTCTTGGCTAAAATATAAACGCTGATGTTTATCAAACGTTTTAGCATGATAATTGGCTAATAGATTAGTGAGTTCAACATTGCCTTTAGGTGTTAAAGGGTTAGTACGCGATGGAATACCCGGTTGAAAGAAATAACTATTATTGGCTCCCATTTCATGAAAATCAGCTAAAACATTAGGATGATATAAATAAAAATACTTCAATCGGTGCTCGCTTTCAGTTTGTGTTAATAACAACCAATCACGATTTAAATCAAAACCATAATGATTGGTTCGCCCAGTAAACCAACCTTGATGATGTTCAATATGCTCGGGATCACTATTATCAGCTTTACCTCTAAACATCGTTGCCCATTGCACAAATTTATCCATACCATCAGGATTAATACTAGGTTCCATTACAATAATAGTATTTTTAAGCAACTCTTTTATCGCTTTATTTTGGCTCGCGGCTAAATAGTAAGCAACCACCATAGCAGCATTAGCACCACTAATTTCATCACCATGAATACTATAGCCTAACCAAATAACCAGTGGTGATTTTGCTTGTGGATCTTGTCTTGTTGCTAAAATAGAGGTTAAATTTTTTAAATTTTCAGGTGATGAAATAGTCGCTAAAAATTGTGGCCTATACTCATTAGTTTTGCCTATTTGGGTTAATTTAACCCGCTTTGATGCTTGCGCTAAAGCCGAAAAATACTGGGTTAATTGGGCATGACGCAAATGACGCTCACCAATAGTTAAGCCTAGTATTTGTTCGGGAGTTGGAATATTTGTAGCGTAACTTGTTTCGTTAGGTAAATAGCTGGTTACTGGCGCAGCCATAAGCACGGAAGAAAAAAAACAGCAAGCAAGTATAAAAAATCGTTGTAAATTCATAAATCACCCTAATATTTGAACAGCGTAAAATAACAAATTTACGGATACTTAGCGATAGCTAGTCAATTTTAAAGATTTAAAACCTTTAAATAGATCAATAAACCTTAATTTGTTACTAGCACCAAAGCCATTTGCAGCGTAAAATATACTTGAGTAAAATACTCGGATATTTTCTACATTCAATCTTATAGCCATATAAAAAGTGAGTAAGCGCGATGATCAACATTTCAGAAACTGCCCAAGCGCATTTCGCAAAACTATTATCAAACCAAGCCGAAGGCACTCATATTAGAGTGTTCGTTGTTAATCCAGGTACAGCCAATGCAGAATGTGGGGTTTCTTATTGCCCAGCCGATGCAGTTGAAGCTGATGATATTCATTTAGAATTTAACGGCTTTACGGCATTAGTTGATGCTGACAGTAAAAATTATTTAGAAGATGCTGAAATTGATTTTGTTACCGATCAAATGGGTTCACAATTAACGTTAAAAGCCCCCAATGCAAAATTACGAAAAGTAGCAGATGATGCGTCATTATTTGATCGCGTACACTACTTTTTACAAGCTGAAGTTAATCCGCAATTAGCAGGTCATGGCGGTGAATGTAGTTTAATTGAAATTACTGATGATGGTTATGCCGTATTACAATTTGGTGGTGGTTGTAATGGTTGTTCACAAATTGATGTTACGGTAAAAGATGGTATTGAAAAGCAGTTAATGGAAATTATGGGTGATGAAATTAAAGGCGTTAAAGATGTTACTGAACATCAACGTGGCGATCATTCTTATTATTAAAAGCAAACGAATTAAGTTTTGATAAAAAATCAAAGTTATTAAATAACGCGAATTCAGGTAATAAAAGAGCGATAACAAGCTCTTTTATTTTATTCTAATACTCATTTTATTAACGAGTATATCCCCAACGCGGCATAATATTTTGTTCTATGCCTATATGATCAAGCATTCTTCCCACCATAAAATCAATTAAATCTTCAATGGACTGTGGATTATGATAAAAACCTGGTGCCGCTGGCATAATAGTTACGCCCATTTGCGATAAAGTCAGCATATTTTGTAAATGTATGGTGGAAAATGGCGTTTCTCGTGGCACTAAAAGGAGTTGTCCGCGCTCTTTTATCACCACATCGGCAGCACGTTCAATTAAGTTATCACTCATCCCTTGGCTAATAGCGGCCAATGTACCTGTTGAGCATGGACAAACGATCATTTGCTTAGGTGCAGCCGATCCTGAAGCCACAGGCGAAAACCATTGCTCTTTACCAAATACCGTTATTTGGTCAGGCTTAGCGTTAAACTTTTCGCTTAACATTTGGCTAGCGGCATCGGGTGCGGCAGGAATTTTCAAACCCACTTCGGTATCAAATACCACACGTGCAGCGCTTGAGCACAACACATACACTTGATAATTGGCTGCCACTAAACATTCTAACAAACGCAAAGCATACGCTGAGCCTGAGGCACCCGTAATGGCTAAAGTGATTTTTTTATAGAAAGTATGTTGTGCCGTCATTCGCTAATTACTACCTGTTCTGTTATTACTTGTTGCTTGTTGCGTTAATTTATCTAATAGTTTAGCGTGAAAACCACCAAAGCCGCCATTACTCATTATTAATATATGATCGCCAGCTTGGGCAATGTTGGCAACTTTAGTCACCAATTCATCAACATTACTCGCCACCTCACAAGGTTGTTGGCATTGGTTAATTAATGCATTAACCGACCATTTGACTTGTTCACCTTGAAATAAAAACACCTGTTCAGCCAAGGCTAATGATGGCGCTAATGCGTCTTTATGAATGCCCGACTTCATCGTATTTGACCTTGGCTCTAGCACCGCAATAATACGTTGTTTGCCTGCGCTTTCTGACGGATAAAGTGTTTTATCATCAACGTGCGCGCGTAAACCCGCTAAGGTTTTACTGATAGCGGTAGGATGATGCGCAAAATCGTCATACACTTTTATACCCGCAATATCACCACGTAGTTCTAAACGACGTTTGGTATTTATAAATTCCGCTAAGGCATCAATGGCAACCGCACTTGGCACACCCGCATGACGCGCTGCCGCTATCGCCATTAAACCGTTATCAATATTAAAGTCACCCATTAACGACCAATTAACTGTGCCTTGTCGTTCACCTTTAAAATAAACATCAAAAACAC
>WGGB01000173.1 GCA_015491935.1 Alteromonadaceae bacterium | reverse complement strand
TTATCACAAATAATTGATAGCTCATTGGCAAAAGCTATTTGAACATCTCTACAGCTATTTTCTGTTAATTTAGCCATTTCAGCCGTTCTTGCATTGGTAATAACGCAATCACCTTTTACAAAGGTTTTGTATAACTCTACCGCTTGTTGTGAACACTTAGCTGTTAAACCGCCAATTACACGATCATTCTCTACTAACTCACGTACTACGTGACCGGGTAATACACGTTCAGGACAATGCGCTATACGAATATCTGAATTCTCTTGGTGAGTTTTTGGAAATGTTAAATTAGCTCTATATTCAGCTAGCCACTCTGCCATTTGTTCTGTAGCACCAACGGGTGACGTTGACTCTAGAATAACTAAGTCACCTTTTTTAAGTGCTGGCGCAATAGCCTTTGCTGCTGCTTGAATATACTTAAGATCTGGTTGTGGAATATCACCTTCATTTTCACTAGGTAAAAAGGGTGTTGGTACAGCAATTAAAAATGCATCGGCAGCTTCAGGCTTTAATACTGCTTTAAGCTTACCATCTGTTACAGCTTTGTGAACTATGGCGTCTAAATCAGGTTCTACAATGTGTATTTCACCACGATTAATGGTATCAACGGCATGTTGATTTACATCAACACCGATTACGCTTTTCCCGTAGGCTGCAAACATTGCCGCGGTTGGTAGGCCGATGTAACCTAGGCCGATTACTGATATTGTTTCAAATGACATTTTTAATTTATTACTCTTTAAATACTTAATAAGTGATTTTATTTACCACCGAGAATACTGAGGTGCTTCGCACTGCACAGAGGTTTTTCCTTATGACTTTTTCCATCTGGCTTCGATTGTATCAGCAGACAAATCAGCACCACAGTCCCATTCTATATAATACTTTCCATTATAAATGCGCTTAAAATTATCTTGTTCTTTTAATTGAGAAAACACTTCTGAGTTTAAATATGGAGCAACATCAAAAAGCCCAGATTGATTATTTTCATCAATGATATGTAAGATATAATTATCTTTAGGTATTATACTTTGAATAATCATTGATCTAGTCCTCTTATTGGAAATGGTTTTTTACCGTTAACGGCTAATTGCCAATCAGCAACTAAATCTTCATTATGAATTTCTATCCACGCCACCACTAACTTATGCTTTTTAGGTGGTAATTTACCTGCTAATAACTTGCCATCATCAATGGCATAAACCGCATTATCCCCTTGATATTCAACATGAATATGTGGAGTATTATGTTTGTCTGTATCATAGAAAAACATTTTAACTAAAATACCATAGAACATTGAGATAGTGGGCATATCAATTCCTTGTTATTTGTTATTCACTAATACATCAAGGATTATACTACAAGCCTTACCATCGCCATAAGGGTTATGGGCAAAACTCATTGCTTTGTATACTTGTTCATTATCCATTAATTCATTAATAGCCGATGTCATTGTTTCAACATTTGTTCCTACTAATTTCACTGTACCAGCATCAACAGCTTCAGGGCGTTCTGTTGTATCCCTCATGACCAATACTGGTTTGCCTAAACTTGGTGCTTCTTCTTGGATACCTCCAGAATCAGTTAAAATAATATGTGCACGATTCATTAAATATATAAAAGGTAAGTATTGCTGAGGCTCTACAAGGTAAATATTGTCGATACCTTTAAGAATACGATTTACAGGTTCACGTACATTAGGGTTTAAATGCATTGGGTAGATTATTTGAGCATTAGGGTATCGTTTAGCCGTTATTGCTAATGCTTCACATATTCGCTCAAAGCCATCACCAAAACTTTCACGTCTGTGACCTGTAACTAAAATAAGTTTTTTCTTATTTTTCGAAGCAATGTCGTCTAACATTGGAAATTGAGCAGATAATTTTTCATTTAATGATGAGTCAGTATCAATTTTATTTTTGATCATTAATAAGGCGTCAATAACAGTATTGCCTGTTACATTAATATTTTCAGGTAAATAATTTTCTGCTAATAAATTTTGCTCAGACGTTTCTGTTGGTGCAAAATGATACTTTGTTAATGCTCCTGTTAACTTACGATTGCCTTCTTCAGGCCAAGGAGAGTATATATTACCTGTACGTAAACCAGCTTCAACATGACCAACAGCAATTTGCTCATAATAAGCAGCTAAGCTTGCGGCAAAGGTAGTAGCCGTATCGCCATGAACTAAAACAACATCGGGTTTAAACTCTTGCAATACTGGTTTTAGTTCGAATAGAATTCGAGCAGTCACTTCATTAAGCGTTTGCCCTGCTTTCATAAGATTTAGATCGTAATCAGGTTTTATTTCAAAAAGTTCAAGTACTTGATCAAGCATTTCTCTGTGCTGCGCTGTAACGCAAACTTTAGCATCAAAGCGTTCGTCGCTCGCTAGGGCATGAACGAGAGGTGCCATTTTTATGGCTTCGGGGCGAGTGCCAAATACTGTTAATACTTTCATTTAATAGGTTCTTTTAAAAAATAAAGTGTGATATTCATAATCACATTTAGTAAAACATTTCATTCTTAATGGATACTTTATAGAAAAAGCTGGTAGATATTTATATATAGCAAAAATAGTATTATTATCTGATTTGTTGCTGTTGATGAATGCCTTTTCCGTTAATTACTTATTCTTAAGTTGATGAGCAATTCCAATTTAGGCGAGGATTATACTTAAAGTTTGTAGTTTGTTACAGTAAAAATTTGATAAATATTATTTTTTTTGAGGTTTTATTTGATTGGTCATTTTTCAGCCTTTCAGAAGACAAAACTTAGCTTTTCAGGATTTTCCCCACTAATTTTCACAGATTAGTGGGGATTAGAGGTTAGTACAGTTTTACCACCAAAACTAATTTCTTTTGGTACGTTTACTTGTTAATTTCATAACCATCATCTTTTTATTGCCTCATCTTTTTATTAATAAAAAAGTATAACCTTATTTAAGATGAGGTTTATTTTTAAAATAACGAATTAAAACAATTAATATTGACAACATACCGCCAAGCATTGTTCCTAAAACTACAATTAACGCACGTTTAGGTTTTGCTTTTTCGTCGGGCACTTGTGCTGGATCAATCGTTTTAAGTGCATATTCAGGCTTAACTTCAATTAGCATCATGTTTTTAGTTTGCTCTTCTATCAGTTGATAAAAGACTGTTTCCATACTGGCTATTTGAATGTTTTTTAATTGTCTTTTGAGATAATTAATAGAATCTTGCGCTTCTTGTTTGTCTTGCTCTCGCATAAATTCATTAACATCATGTATTAACCAATTTAGCCACTGTTGTGCCATTTCAGGAGAGTAATATTCTATGCTAGCAGTAATCATTGACGAGGTTTTATCTTGAGATACTGCAAATAAATCAGAAAAAGCTTTATAGGCTTCCCATGATGATGGTTTAGGTTTTTTGGGTGCTTTAACTTCTCTTACCCACTTTTTATTGCTTTTATCGTAAATTTCATCATTTAAAATTAAGGTATTAGTTGCTGCATCCCATTTTTTAGCCGCCATAATAGGCACCAACAAATGATGTTTAGTGATAAAATTTTCAATAAAAAATCGCGATTTAAGTATTTCTAATGCGAATGTGGTTTTATCTCCACCGCCGCCACCAAGATTAATACCAGCCATACTAGCAAGACCACCAAGTCTTCCTGCTAGTGCTGCTAAACCTCCTGAACTACCGTCTACAGAAGCAGGCGCTAAAGTAGTAGTCGCTTTATAAATATTTGGTTGAGACAAGGCAAATAAAACAGAGCCTACGGCAAATAAAAGGCTGATAACAATAATGGTGATTTTACCTGCCCATATAGCACGCCAAAGTTCACCTAAATCTATTTCGTCATCTTGCTCTTGATTTTTATTTTGCAACATTTGATTAAGTAATAATTGTTGCTCTAGTAGCGTTGCGTTATTAGAAGAGGCATTTGTTTGTTGGTTCGTTCCATGTGAGTTGTTACTTTCTATACTAGTATTTACGTTATGTTTTGAATTTTTTGACACTTAATTTTCACACCAATCAAAAGTTTATATTGTTTATTAAATGAACTTTTTTTTACAAAAGTTGCCGTTATTATATGAGATATGTTTAGTTGATGTAAATAATTTTAACTTTAAGTTATTACAAACATCTTTTACAAAATATTTTGAATCAAACATAAAGTTTTGATTCAAAATTCGCAATCAATTCTCATCTTCATTCATAAGAGATTCTAGATCTTTATCTTCTTGTGTATTTTCTTCTACTGGCGGATTACCATCATAGACTTTATAACGCATATTTTGAAAATAAGCATTTTCAACAAAGGTATATGGGTCTAACGAGTCGTCAATTAAAGATTCTTGTTCACCAAGTTGTGCGCGTTTTTCAAGGCCTTTTACGGTTAACCTTAATACATTAGGCCAAAAATCTATAACAGCCATAGGCCAATATAACCGGTCAACGTAATCTCCCACTTCTTCACGCACCGCACTAGGTCCAAAAACAGGCACCATTAAATAAGGGCCGTTCTCAACACCATAAACACCTAAAACCTCACCAAAGGTTTCATCTTTTCGTGACCAACCAAAGTTACTCGCAGGATCAAAAAAACCCAAAACACCAACAGTTGAGTTGAGTACAAAGCGCCCTGTACTTTTAGCTGCATTTAAAAACTTTAATTGTAATAAATTATTGATAATAGTCGCTGGTTCATCTAAATTGGTAGCAACATTATACAAACCAGTACGCAATACTTTGGGCGTATATTCTACATAAGTTTTTGACGCTGGTTTGGCAACATATTTGTCGAAATAATCCCAGTTAAAAGTCCATATAGGACGATTAATGGCTTCAAGAGGATCGCTATGTTCATTTGATGCGCTAGAAGCACAGCCAGTTAAAAAGAAAAATAATAATAAAGCGATAAAATTTTGTTTGTTTTTTAGTTTTAGCATCTTACGTCTTAAATATATGTGTTAGATATAACTATAAATTATATTCATTAATAATTATTATTAGTCTAACATAGAGATTTAAACAAATAGAGATAAATTTAATCAAATTTACAAACGTAGTATTAATTTTGATTGCTAAAACTTAACTTAACTCTTAGTATTGTTTATTTACTCTGTTTTTGTGATGTACCGCTAATAACATTTCGGCTTCAGCAATAGGTATTTCACAATTTTCTGATATTTCTTCAACGTCAGCACCGAGTTCTGCTAATTTTAGTGCGCGTGAATACAGTTTATCTTCAGGCTGTTGATTTATTAATATTTCAACTTCATTGGCTAAAGTGGTTATTTGCTCAGTAGCATCATTTATTTGCTGGTCTATGGTGGCTAATCTTGTTTTTGTGGTTGATTGCTGTTGTGTTACTTTTTGAGTTAATTCTTCGATAATATTTTGTTGTTGGTTGTTATCTATGTATTGTGTAACAACCTGTTGTAGGCTTTCACAAAGTAAAGATAAATTATTCTGTTTTTGCTCAATATTTACTATTTTTTTGCTTTGTTTGCTAATTAATATAAATAAAATAACAAGCACTAATGCTATGGCAATAAAAAGTATTATCGAAATAGTTGGTGCTATGGTCATAATTTTACCTTGATGAAAAATAATAAAAGCAATCAAAAAATAAATTTGATTGCTTCAAAAAATAATTTATTGGGTGTTGCCGCGGCAAGCGGAGATCTATTCTTGTCGCAGCAAGTGGCGACCTACAATTTATCTCGGTAAGCAACCAGCTACACTAAAAGTGTTTTAATTCGTCCCATTCTTCATCGCTAAGTAACTGATCTAAATCAACGAGTATTAGCAATTCACCATCTCGATTACTCACACCTTGAATAAATTTAGCGCTTTCATCATTGCCAACATTTGGCGCAGCATCTATTTCTGAAGCTTTTAAATAAACAACTTCAGCAACACTGTCTACTAAAATACCAATCACCTGTTTTTCAGCTTCAATGATCACAATACGAGTATTATCCGTGATCTCATTTGATTCTAGACCAAACCTTGAACGAGTATCAATAACCGTTACAACGTTACCGCGTAAGTTTATAATACCTAACACATAACTCGGCGCACCGGGCACAGGAGCGATTTCAGTATAACGCAAGACTTCTTGTACCTGCATAACGTTAATACCATAGGTTTCCATTTCTAATTTAAAAGTAACCCATTGTAAAACTTCATCATTAGGATCTACTTTATCACTACTAATGCGTCTTTCATCAGACATACGACTCGCCTCTTTTCGATTTATTTGGTTATCTGCTTATTTGCTATTTAAATAAGTAACTGTCTTTTATCAATAATAGTTAATTTTAGCTAATATTACTAAAATTATTATCGCTATTTTATGTTTAATTTTAAATCATCACAAATAAAGTGCTGCATTTGTCTTTTTGTATGACTTTTTACGTTTAATCATGTTAATTTCCCGCACCTTCATCAAGTAAGGTAATTAACGAATCCACATCTAATAGTGCACACATTCTATCTTTAACCAGCCCCGCTAACCAAGGTCTTTTACTCGGGCTGTCTAACCATTTTACATCACTTTGTTTTAAAACCACTGTGTCTACTAATTTTTCAGCGGACAAGCCCCAACGACTATTACTAAGCATAATAATATATTGATAATTTAGCGAATCTTTTAATGCTTGATCACATTTTTCAGGCATTACCCATAAAGCGGTATCAACCACATTAATTTTTTCATCTCGATATAGCATGACACCACGAAACCAATCAGGTTTTCCCATTAATGCGGTCGTTTTATCTGCATTATGAATGCCACCTAGTTCTATTAAAGGTACTGCGATAGTTAAACCCGCCACATCAAAAAACATGGCTTGAAAATCACCTTGGCGATAACTTTTTTCAGTTGCTACATTTATTTTGGCTGAAGATTTAGCAGTAACTAATTTATCACTACGATTAACGTCTGCTACATCTGTTTTAATAGGTTGGTTTACTTCAACTTTGGCTTGCGAAATTTTTGTTGATAATTGTTCAGCTTGTTTAACTGAGCTAACTTGCTTAGTGACGGGCGGAGTTTCGACTACGCTTACATTTTGCAATAAACGTTCAAGGTTTTGTTCTTTAACTTTATTCTTTATGTCAGGCACAACGTCTTCTGTTAGAAGTTCTGACAGATAGGTTTTCATGACTTTTTTGCTTGCTAATAATGATTTTGGCATTTAATGATTCTTTGCTGATAAGGTAAGTAAATGAGCTAATAATGAACGATATGCACTCACACCACGTGAAGATGGCGCATAATCAGACGGTACTCTCTGTATTTGACTCGCATTTCTAAAATTAGTATCAACAGGAACAACACCACTCCAAACTTTATCTGGATATAATTCTTGTAACCGACGATAGGCCATTAATGAAGCTTTGGTTCTTTTATCAAACATAGTCGGAACGATAGTAAACTTAAACAGATTAGTTTGTTCTCCCTGCATTATTTCCATCGTTTTTATCATGCGGTCTAAGCCTTTTAATGCTAAAAATTCAGTCTGTACTGGCACAATGATACGATCAGATGCCGCAAGTGCATTAACCATTAATACACCTAGCACGGGTGGGCAGTCCATTATTATATAATCATATTCCCCTTCTAGCTTTTGAATAGCCTTTTTTAGCACTAATCCCATTCCACCTTTGGCACCTAATGAACGATCTAATGTTGCCAGCCCCATGACTGCGGGCAATATATCTATATTTTTATATTTTGTTGGGCATAAACTTTGTAAAATTTGTTCTTTAGAGGATACTTGTACAAATAAGTTATATACACTTAAATCTAGGTCTTCTGACTCAATACCAAAATAATAACTTAACGAGGCATGAGGATCAGTATCAACTAACAATACCCTATAGCCTTGCTCTGCGAGTAAGCCTCCTAATGAGATCGTTGTAGTGGTTTTACCAACACCACCTTTTTGGTTTGCTACCGTCCAGACTACCAAATGCTTACCCTACTTTAATTTTTATCATTAACTTTATTGGTTTTACTATTTATTTGCTCAAGGTTCTTTTGTTTGCTTAAGGCTATTTGTTTGCTTAAGACTATTTGTTTGCTTAAGGCTATTTTTTACCGCTTCGTCATTGCGGGTTGTAATGCGTAAACCACCATTTTTTAGATGAATCACTTTTATTGTATTATCTGCTTCTGCTAATTTTTTTAGTTTATCTACTTGTGCAGAGCTTGCACTGGTTTTCACTTTATCTGATATTTTTTTCTTGTTTTTTTCTGCTGGCAAGCCATATTTTGAAATAGCAATCACTACTCGTCTATTTTTAGCTCTAGCTGTTGCACTATTATTATCATTTTTAGCACTGTATTGACCATATCCCTCAATAGCCATTCGCGCAGGATTTAACTGTAAACGTTGTAATAATGTTAGTATAGAAGTAGCTCTTGCTACCGACAACTGCCAATTAGATGAAAATATTTCATTATGAATTGCTTGGTTGTCAGTATAACCTCTAATTCTAATATAGTTATTGCCCTTACTAATAACCCCATAAATAACTTTAATAATGCTTTTTGCTGCATTGGTAGGAGAAGCCGAACCACTCGGAAAAAGCAAAGCGCTATTTAACTCTATTTCTAACCAGTCACCATCTATTTTTAATTCTGCATAACCAGAGTCGATAATATCGAATAAAGCGGTATTTAATTTTTTATCTAAAGTCGATAAATTAGTCCCCACATCATTATTATCTACATTTGACAATTGTGGTTTAGCATCAACTAATTGCGTACCTGCACTTTTTAAAATACCATCGCCATATAAACGCTTATCTGTTTGGCTTGTATTTACAGGTAAAATATCGTCACCATGACCTCTTTCTTTAGGTTGTTTTTTTTCCGCTTGAAAAACACGCCCTAATGATTCGGTTACTGACTCAAATTTTTTTTCTTTGACTATCGCCATTGCATATAAAACAACAAATAATGCAAATAATAAGGTCATGTAATCGGCATAAGAAACTAACCAACGATCGACATTATCATGTTCAACCCAATGACGACGACGGCGTAATCGGTTCATTCTCACAACCTAAATGCTGATAATTTATTTTCAATAGCCCGTGGATTCTCTACATTGGCCACGGCAATTAAACCTTCAATCATCATTTCTCTATACATGCTCTGTTGATGAATAATGGCTCTAATTTTATTGGCGATAGGTATATAGAGTAAATTAGCAAAACCAACACCATAAATGGTCGCAATAAATGCGGTTGCAATACCACGCCCTAATTGTTCGGGATTATCTAAATACGCCATCGCTTGAATTAACCCTAATACTGCACCTAATATACCAATTGTTGGACTATAACCTCCCATCGATTCAAAAACAGCAGCTGAGCGTAAATGATGCTCACGACTAATATCTAAATCTAGTTCCATTGCGGTACGCATATTATCGGTATTTTCACCATCAACCACTAAGTTTAGTGCCTTTTGTACATAAGGGTCTTTTTCTTCTTGAGCGCGATTTTCTAACACTAAAAAGCCAGATTCACGCGCTTTTTCTGCCCAAGTAATAATATGATCAATACCTTTTTCAATATCATAAATGGGTGGAATAAAAATCCATTTTAATAACGAAAACGCATGAAAAAATTGTTGCGCAGAAGATTGCAACATAACAGCGCCAATCGTACCACCAAAAACAATAACAAAAGCAGGCAGTTCAAATAAAGCGTTAACATTACCGCCTTCAATAGCAAAACCTAAAAAAATAGCAAGTAACGCAATAATTAGCCCAGCAACACTGAGCTTATCCATGAGTCACTTCCTTAACAATGGCGGATGAGAATTCTTCAATAGGTAATTCTAGTTGAGAAATTCCGGCAGCAGTTACCGCTTGCGGCATACCATAAACAACACAGGTTTGTTCGTTTTGCGCCCAAATAGTGGCACCTTTACTTTTTAGCATACGTGCACCTTCTCGCCCGTCAGCTCCCATTCCTGTTAAAATAACAGCCAAGACATTGCCCGAATAAACTTTAGCCGCTGAACCAAATGTTATATCAACACTCGGTTTATAAGTGATACGTGGTGAATTATCGTCTAAAATTTTTATTTTTGCGTTATTTTCGCTGCCTTCAATAATCATTTGCCGACCACCTGGCGCTAAATAAGCACAACCAGGTTTTAACATATCGCCGTCTTCGGCTTCTTTAACACTAATTTTGCATAAAACATTTAAACGACTAGCAAAAGCACTGGTAAATGCAGCAGGCATATGCTGAATAAGGACTATCGGTAAAGGAAAATTTTGAGGTATTTGTGTTAATACTTTTTGTAACGCGACAGGCCCACCAGTTGAGGTACCTATAGCGAGTAATTTATAATTTTTACCTGAAGATCGTTTGAAATGACTCGTTACTGAGCTTATTGTCGTTGTAGAACCTGAATTTATAGTACCAGATGACAGTGATTCAGTTGTTTTTCTGCTAGATATAGTCCGATTAATTGACGCTGGCGATTTGCGTGTAGCATCAAATCTAGTTTGTCTAGTCTCAGGAGTTTTTAATGAATTTTTATTAGGCGATGTGACACGCTCTGTAGAAGTAGAAAACTGACGAGATACCATTTTTTTCCGTCGCGCTAATTCTATTACCCGTTGACGCAATAAAGAACCTGCTTCGTCACTATTTTGTGCTATTTCATTAAATTTTTTCGGTAAAAAATCTAATGCTCCGGCATCTAGAGCCTCTAAGGTTGCTTTAGCACCTTGATGAGTTAAAGACGAGAACATAAGCACCGCAGTCGGTGCTTTTGCCATAATTTGTTTTACCGCGTCAATGCCGTTTAAAATAGGCATTTCAATGTCCATAGTAATAACATCTGGCTGTAAAGCAATAGCTTTCTCTACTGCTTCTTTTCCATTAACAGCCACATCTATAACGGTTAAGTTACTATCTTTATTTAAAATATCAGACAAGCGACGTCTAAAAAAACTGGAGTCATCAACTACTAAAACTTTATACGCCATTAATTTTCTCTTTATATCGCCTTAAACTATTGATAAATTTAAAGCTTGTTATTTTCTAAGAGCGCAACTTTTTGTGAACAGATGATTTTTTAGCATAATACTTTAACATACTCGCTACGTCTAAAATCAGTGCAATACCACCATCACTTGTTATTGTTGCTCCCGCCATACCTGGTGTGCCATGTAGTAGTTGATCTAATGGTTTAATTACGACTTCTTCTTGTCCTATTAAGCCATCAACAACAAAACCAATTTGTTGATTACCTAATTGAACGATAACCACATGGCCTTTTTCTCTCGTTTTGCCTGTGAAGTCTTTAACAAGCCATTCATCAAGGTAAAATAAGGGAATAGCCTTATCACGAACAATAATAGTTAACTGTCCATCAACAACATTGGTATTGGTTAAATCTAGATGAAATATTTCATTAACGCCTGCCAATGGTAACGCAAATATTTGCTGTCCTAATTTCACCATTAATGTCGGTAATATAGCTAACGTTAATGGCACTTTAATTTCTAATACTGTGCCTCGACCCATTTCAGAATCAATACTTACGGTACCATTTAGTTGAGTGATTTTTGTTTTAACCACATCCATTCCGACACCGCGACCTGAAACTTCAGAAATTTCTGTTTTGGTTGAAAAACCAGGAGCAAAAATCAAGCTAAAGGCTTCTTTATCTGACATTCTCGCGGCTGCATCAGCATCTAAAACGCCACGGTCAATAGCGATAGATTTTAATTTTTCTGCATCCATACCTGCACCATCATCTTTGATGGTAAGCAAAATATGATCACCTTCTTGTGAAGCTGATAAAATAACAGATCCTTCTCTTGGCTTACCTTTAGCCTCACGAACATCAGGTTCTTCCACACCATGATCAACAGAGTTTCGCACTAAATGCACTAAAGGATCGGCTAATGCTTCAACTAAATTTTTATCTAAATCGGTGTCTTCACCCTCTAAAATTAATTTAATTTCTTTGTTTAAACTTCGTGCTAAATCTCTTACCACACGAGGGAAACGTCCAAAAACTTTTTTGATTGGCTGCATACGGGTCTGCATGACCGCGCCTTGCAAATCTGTGGTAACAGCATCTAAGTTAGAAACTACTTTAGATAATTCTTCATCATCTTTAGCTAAACCTAAACTCGTTAAACGGTTACGTACTAGTACTAATTCACCAACCATATTCATGATTTTATCTAAACGTTTAGTGTCAACGCGTACCGTTGTTTCACCTTGCGGTACCGATGTTGTATTCGCTTTTGCTGCTCCAGCTTTTGCTGCTCCAGCTTTTGCCGCTGGTTTAGGTGTTGCTTTCGGTGCTGCTTTTGCTGCGGGTTTAGGTGCTGCTTTTGCTGCAGGCTTAGCTGTTGCTTTTTCAACTGCTTTGGGGGTTGCTGGTGTAACAGCTGCGGGAGTTTCAGGTTTAACAATTTTAGGTGCTTTACCTTTACCGTGTAACTCGTCTAATAACGCTTCAAATTCATCATCATTTATTTCATCTGAATCAGTTGAGGCAACATTATTACTACTGCCACTCGCGTCTACACTAGATGAAAAAGCACCTTGACCATGCAACTCATCTAATAGGGCTTCAAATTCATCATCTGTAATTTCAGTATCAGAACTATCGTCAGTAGAGTTATTTTCGGTTGGCGAAGGTGTTTTTGTTGGAGAAGCTGCTTTACTAGCAGATGAGCCAGAACCATGAAGTTCATCAAGTAAAGCTTCAAACTCATCTTCTGTCATTTCATCTGAGCTTTCTTCTGATATGGAAGTAGAAGGTGTTTCTTCTTCAACAGGAGGCGTGATTTCAGCAACCTCTTCTACGGGCGCAGAAACAGCTTGTTCATCTTCACTTTCTGGTCGGCTTAAACGATGAAGCTCGGCTAATAAGCCTGCATCAGCGGGAACTAAGGGTTCTCGTGCTTGTACTAAAACAAACATTTCATTAATCGTATCTAGTGCTTGTAATATAACATCCATTAAGCTCGCAGAAACAGTACGTTGCCCCGTACGTAATAAATCAAAGATGTTTTCAGCACCATGACAAACATCAACTAATTCATTTAGCGCTAAAAAGCCTGCACCACCTTTTACCGTGTGAAAACCACGGAAAATTGAATTAAGTAAATCAGCATTGTCTGGATCATTTTCAAGCTCAACTAACTGTTCAGATAGTGACTCAAGTATTTCACCGGCTTCAATTAAAAAATCTTGTAGAATTTCCTCATCTGCTTCAAAAGACATGCAGCCATTCCCCCTAAAAACCTAAACTTGATAAAAGATCATCAACATCATCTTGATCTGCGACAACATCATCTCTTTCTTCGACATTTATAATTGGCCCTTCAACTAGGTTTTTACCTACTTTAGGGCTACTTTTTTTCACTTCAGTATTATCTGCGTTATCTTCACTACCAGTACGTTCAGAAAGCATACTTTCTGTTATACCAAAAGCAGTTAGCATACCAATTAAGCTTTCTTCAACTTCTCTAACTAAGTCAATAACCTTACGGATAACCTGCCCCGTTAAATCTTGAAAATCTTGAGCCATTAAAACATCAGTCATTAACGTATGAATATTATTGGTTTCTTTGCCTGTCATTTTCAATAATTTATCAATATGCTGACATAAACCTTTAAATCCAGCTAAATCAATATCATTACGCATCAACTTTTGCCAATTAGGTTCAACTAATTGCAATTGTGCCTGAATTTCATCTACCGCAGGAAAAATGGATTCAACGGCATCCATGGTTTTATTCGCTGCTTCTTCGGTGCGTTCAATAACATAATTTAGCCGTTCTTTTGCGTCAGGTATATCGGCGCTGGCTAAATCACTTAGACGAGAATCTAATTGAAAATTCATTAACGAGTCATGTAATTGACGCGTTAACTTGCCAATTTCGGCAAATAAATCCGAATTAATCGGATTTTGAATTTCAGCAAGTAATTGATCCGCTTTATCTTGCTGATCATTCTCAAGATACTCAACTAATAATTTAGCTTGTTCTAGCGTAACTGTGTTACCCATAGCTATAGTCATGAAAAATCCTTAGGTATAAAGGCTAGAATTGGTTAGCCCAAACGCTGAAAAATTTTCTCAAGCTTAGTTTTTAAGGTTGCCGCAGTAAAAGGTTTTACAATATAGCCATTAACACCAGCTTGTGCTGCCATCACTATTTGTTCTTTTTTCGCTTCAGCCGTTATTAATAATACCGGTAAATGTGCTAATGATTCATCTGCACGAATAGCTTTTAATAAGTCTATTCCTTGCATACCTGGCATATTCCAATCGGTTACGACGAAATCAAAATCTCCACCTTGTAACATTGGCAGCGCGGTACTACCGTCATCAGCCTCTGAAATGTTGGTAAAACCTAAATCACGTAATAAATTTTTCACTATACGTCTCATGGTTGAGAAATCATCAACTACAAGAACTTTCATATTTTTATCCAAGGCACCCTCCGACGAGAACATTTAATAATATTTATAATAATATTCTACTTAACTAAATTCTGCTTAACTTTCTTTTAATTAATTAATATTTAATTGATTTAAGCCGCTAAATATCAATTTTACCACTTAAACATCAACTTGCCATGCTTGCATCCGAGCTTTTAAGCGATGCATTGCCTGACTATGAATTTGACTAACTCGAGATTCACTGACATCTAATACTTGGCCAATTTCACGTAAATTTAATTCTTCATCATAGTATAATGATAATACTAAAGATTCACGTTCTGGCAAGCTTGTTATGCATTGAGTTAGTGCTTTTTTAAAAAAATCTTTCTCTATATGTTGATAGGGATTTTCACCACCACGACTTTCATCAACAATTAACACATCTTCATTAACACCTAAGTCAGCAATACCTATTATTTTGCCAGAACTGACTTCATTAAGAATATGATGGTACTCATTTAATGAAATATCAAGTTTTTCAGCAACTTCAATATCTGTTACATCACGACCAAGTTCTGCTTCTAATGATTTTATCGCATCACTAACCATGCGACTATTTTTGTGAACAGAGCGAGGTGTCCAGTCGCCACGCCTTATTTCATCAAGCATTGCGCCACGAATACGAATGCCTGCAAAGGTTTCAAAACTAGCGCCTTTGCTATGATCAAAGTTATTGGCGGCTTCAAACAAACCTATCATGCCAGACTGAATTAAATCATCAACTAACACGCTTGCTGGTAATCTTGCCATTAAATGATAAGCAATACGCTTAACTAAAACAGTATGCTTCTCAAGCAAAGCCATTTTATCTGTTTGAACATTGTAAGCACTTGCTTTTGCCACTTAGCTACCACCAATGAATTGTTTAATGTTCTAATAATTTTTCAATAAAAAATTCTAAATGACCCGACGGTTGGTTTGGAATCGGCCATTGAGTAATTTTTTTCGCAAGCTCTTTAAATGCGATTGCTGCTGGAGAATCAGGAAATGCATCAACAATAGCTTGTTGTTTGCGCACTGATTTACGAATGTTTTCATCAAAAGGAACAACACCAACTAGCTCAAGTGCTACATCTAAAAAGCGGTCAGATACTTTAGTCAGTTTAGCAAAAAGTTGTTGCCCTTCTTTTGGGGTTCGCACCATATTGGCAACAACTTTAAATTTAAACACGTCATGATCGCGACTGAGCAACTTCATTAACGCATAGCAATCGGTAATAGACGTTGGCTCATCACAAACGACTAGCAACACATCTTGTGCTGCGCGGGTAAAACTTAACACCATGTCAGAAATACCTGCCGCGGTATCAACAATTAGCACATCACATTCAGTTTTCATTTCACTAAAAGCACGAATTAAACCAGCGTGTTCTGCGGGGGTTAAATCAACCATTGATTGAGTGCCCGAAGTTGCAGGAATAATTTTAATCCCAGCAGGGCCTTCAATAATAACATCATCAAGTTCACATTCACCTGACAATACGTGTGACAAGTTACGTTGTACACGCAAGCCAAGCATTACATCGACATTAGCTAGGCCTAAATCAGCATCTAACACTAAAACACGTTTACCTTGGTAAGCTAAAGCAATCGCAGTATTAAGCGAAACATTTGTTTTACCAACACCACCTTTACCACCAGAAACCGCTATAACTTTCATTTGTTTTAATCCGTGCATTTTTCGTAAACCACTTGCTTGATCTATCATCTATATCTTCTTTTTGTATATCTATCCATTTTTATTAATACTTAAAAAACGTTGTAAACGCTACAAAACAATTAGACTCAATTTTTACATCATGGCTGCAGACATATTTGTTTGAGGTTGCCAATGTTGAGATTGTTTCACCATAGTATTAGCAACCATTTTATTGGCAAGCATAACTAATTTTTCAGTATTAGCAACCTTAATATCTTCTGGAACTCTTTGTCCGTCAGTAAGATATCCTATAGGTAAAGAGTTTTGAATTGCTGTACTAATAATCTCTCCAATACTTAAACTCTCATCAAGTTTAGTATAAATACACCCAACTAAGGGAATTTTATTGAAACGCTCAACATTTTCTTGCATAACGTTTTGTTGAGTATTAGCTGCGAGCACTAAATAGTTACGAATTCTAACACGCGTATTAGATATCAAGGAAGTTAAATGTTGCGCTAAACGCAAATCTCTTTGCCCCATTCCTGCGGTATCTATTAATACTAACTTTTTATTAACAAACTCTTGAATTAACCCTTCAAGTGCTTGTTTATCTTTAGCTATTTTAACTTGACAGCCAATGATGCGCCCATAGGTTTGCAGCTGTTCAAAGCCTGCAATTCTAAATGTATCGGTTGAAATTAACGCGACACTATCACTGCCATGAATTTGTGCAAAACGCGCGGCTAACTTAGCTATTGTCGTTGTTTTTCCAACCCCAGTTGGACCAACTAAAGCGACAATTCCACCTTGATTAATAATATCATTATTGGTGGTATTTAGTTGTTGTGTGACTAAATTCAACGCTAATTGCCATGCTTGTTCTTGATTAGCTTGCTTAGGGACAAAACCCGCTACTTGTTCAGCAATTTTTTCGGTCAAACCTAATGAGGTTAAACGCTCAATTAACATCGCTTTAGTGGGATCTTTTTGTGCTAAATCTTGCCACATTAATCCTGAAACTTGATGTTCTAATAATTGTCTTATGGCTGACATTTCATTTTTAAGACTATCAATTTCTTGTTTATTAATAGTATTTTCTGTTGGTAATGACATTGAAGTCGTTAAATCATCAACCGATTGATTATTATCTAACCGCGCACTTTCAGCGATTGTGGGTATATTCGTATTTGTCGATTGTTGCAAACGGTCAGTGAAGCTTTTTAATTGTTGTTTTATATTGGCTTCTTCAGCTGACAGTGTTGGCTGAAATTCATCATTTGTATTCGACACAGCCTCAGTTGCAGTATTTTTTTGTATTTCTCTGTTTAATAATGCAGATAAGCCACTTTGCTCATTTGCTGCCATATTTATATTTGCAGATTGCACACTAGTACTGGCTAATGAAACCGTATCTTGCGCCATTGGTCGCTCTGTAGGCATAACAACTTCATTTGCTTGTTGGTTAGAATTAACCGTGGCTTCGGTATGTGGTGCAACCTCATTGCCATCAATCGCGGCCATTAATTCAACTCCCTCAGGAATTTTCTTATTTGACATGATCACCGCATCTGCGCCTAACTCTTCTTTTATTTGTGCTAAGGCAGTGCGCATATCTTTAGCTACATAACGTTTAATTTTCACGAAAAACCTCTTTATATCAAAGCGAGATAAATTTACTACATTAGTCTTGTTAAGCTAAAGCACTGAACAATTTTTATTGGTTTTTACTGACCAATAGAACTAACAATTTTAATTTGTTTGTCATCAGGTACTTCTTGGTATGAAATAACCCTTAAACTTGGGATGGTATATTTAACAAATTTAGCTAATACGGTACGTAACATTCCCGAGGTTAATAAGACGGGTGTATTACCCGCTAACTCTTGTTGTTGAGCACCATCAGCAAGCGACTTTTGTAATCGCTCTGCTAAGCCAGGTTCAATACCTGCGCCATCATCTCCAGCCATCTGCATAGACTGATGCAACATTTGTTCCAGTTCTGGAGCCAATGTTATGACGGGAACCTCTGGCGTTGCGCCAACTAGGTCTTGAACAATAAATTTACGTAATGAAATACGTACTGCGGCTGTTAATACATCGGTATCTTGGCTTTTGGGTCCATATTCAACTAAAGTTTGCACTATGCTACGCATATCTCTTACCGCAACACCTTCATTCATTAAATTTTGTAATACTTTAACAATAGTGGCTAAAGTTAAGATATCGGGCACTAAACCTTCAACCAATTTAGGGTAACTTTTAGCTAAAATATCTAATAAATTTTGTACTTCTTCATAACCAATTAATTGTGCCGCATTATTGGTTAATATTTGACTGAGATGTGTGGCTAATACTGTCGCTGCATCAACAACGGTATAGCCTAATGTTTGTGCGTGTTCACGTTGATTTTGATTTATCCATACCGCTTCTAAACCAAAAGCAGGATCTTTCGTTTCTATACCATCAAGTTTTCCGTAAACTTGCCCAGGGTTAATGGCTAATTCATGATCATGGCGAATTTCGGCTTCACCCACCACGACTCCCATTAATGATATTTGATAGATGTTGGGTTCTAAATCTAAATTATCTCGAATATGCACCGCTGGCACTAAAAAACCAAACTCTTGCGAAAGTTTTTTACGTACGCCTTTTATACGACTCAGTAATTCTCCACCTTGCGATTTATCAACTAAAGGAATAAGCCTATAACCAACCTCTAAGCCGATAACATCAACATGGTTAACATCTTCCCAACTCAATTCTTTAACATCAGCTTCTTGCTGTTGAGTTTGCTCAGTTTGTACGGCTTCATTTTCTTGTATGGCTATCGCTTTAGTTTGTTTTCGTCGGGTTATAAAATAAGCGCCACTGGAAATAATTAAAGCAAAAAGTAAAAAGACAAAATGTGGCATACCAGGAATAATACCTATGACAAACATAACACCCGCAACAATATAGAGTGGACGTGTTTGCCCTAACTGGCTGCTAACTTGCTCGCCCATGTCTTCAGCAGTATTTTGACGAGTAACCGCTATGGCAGTAGCAACCGATAATAATAATCCCGGAATTTGTGCAACCAAGCCATCACCAATAGTCAATAACGTATAAATTTCGGCAGCACGTTCAAAGGTTAAATCATGTTGCACCATACCAATAATTAAACCGCCAATAATATTAATAAATAAAATTAAAATACCCGCTATAGCATCACCTTTAACAAACTTACTGGCACCATCCATTGAACCATAAAAGTCAGCTTCACTGGTCACTTCTTCACGACGCTCTTTGGCTTGCTCTTGAGTAATAAAACCTGCATTCAAATCAGCATCTATTGCCATTTGTTTGCCTGGCATTGCATCTAAGGTAAAACGCGCGGTTACTTCTGAAATTCGTCCTGCACCTTTAGTCACTACCACAAAATTTATAATAATTAAAATTAAAAACACCACGAGACCAACGGCATAATTACCACCAATTACCACCGAGCCAAACGCTTCAATAACGTGTCCTGCAGCATCAGGGCCTTTATGACCTTCAAGCAATACCACACGAGTACTGGCAACATTCAGCGCTAAACGCAAAATGGTCGCGATTAACAATACCGCAGGAAAAGAGCCAAAATCTAATGGCTTTAAGGTATAAACAGTGATCAATAGCACTACTAGAGAAAGGGCGATATTAAACGAAAATAAAATATCGAGTAAAAAAGCAGGCATCGGTAGTATAACCATGCCTAACGCGGCCATAACGAGTACAGGTGTACCTAAGCCAGAAAAAAAGCTTAATTTATTTTTTTTGAAATTTGAAAAAATTTGAGCTAACGGCATAAATTATTGATGATGGTTTTTTGACACTATCAATGAATTTGCAAGGAATATACCAAGAAATGAAAGCAATTTTTTGATTGCTGATAATTTAAGCGAATAATCTACGGCTAACTTATGCAAAAAGTAATTGTTTGAGTTTATTGGTACTTATCTCTAGATTTGTCGAGCTTCGCTACGCTCAGATCGACCTACGCACAAATATTTTAGAGTCTATAATAATTTTAATATTTGAAATCATCTGGAATAGGTAAGTTTTTAGCTAACGGTATTGGTCTTTTCGCATGCCCTTTTTTATGTTCATTTAATTGAAAAATAAAAGCTAATACTTGGGCTACCGCGGCAAAAAGTTCTTCTGGTATTTCTTTATCTACTTCAGCACTGTAATATAAAGAACGCGCTAATGCTGGTGCGGGTATCATTTCGACTTGATGCTCTTTAGCTATTTTACGTATATGCATTGCCATTTCATCAACGCCTTTAGCCAAAACTACAGGAGCACCGCCAGCATTAAAATCATATTTTATCGCAACCGAATAATGTGTTGGGTTAGTAATAACTACATCAGAGTCGGGTACATTTGCCATCATTTGTCGTTGTGATACTTCCATTTGCAAACGCCGTAAACGCCCTTTTATTTCTGGATTACCCTCACTGTTTTTTGACTCGTCTTTGATTTCTTGCTTGGTCATTTTTAATTCATTGTTGTGTTTCCATAACTGATAAGGTACATCAACAAGCGCAATAATCACTAACGATAAGGTTAGTGTCATAAACATCCATAAGAGTAAATTAACGGCATGAGCAAAATTATTCGGAGTGGCTTCTAAGCTTAAGCCTAAAATATCAGGAAAAAGATTTTTTAATAACAGATAAGCGACAATGACTACAACAAAAAACTTTAATAATGATTTTAAAAATTCAATCGCTGCTTGTGCGCCAAACATCCGTTTAAAGCCTGCAAAGGGTGACATTTTACTAGGTTTAACACCTATAGCTTCCCAAGAAAAGCTCATTCCACCCAGTAAAATATTACCAACAAAAGCGGCAAGCGCAATGATGACAAAAATCCACATTAATGGCTGCAACACGGCACTAGCAGCTTGCATAATAACTTGAAAAGAAGCGTGAACATCAAACGCTTCTTTTTGAGTAAGGCTAAACAAGCGTAACATCATTTGTACCATGCCATTAACTAAAGCATTGCCCATAAGCAACAAAGCACTGGCACTACCCACTAACACAAACATAGTACCAAGCTCTTTCGAACGTGCTATTTGACCTTTTTTACGCGCATCAGAAATTTTTTTTCCAGTGGGTTCTTCGCTACGTTCACCACTATCAGAATCAGCCATGTAATAATGCTCCCAACATTGAGGCTAAATAATTAGCAGTGAATTAGCCGGCAACTTAATTCAATAGCGCGCTGCCACTGAATTTCAAAATGATATAAAAAATCTCCCATCGTTAACCACATAATTATTAAGCCCGCTGTCATGGTTATAGGAAAACCGATAGCGAAAATATTTAACTGTGGCGCTGCTCTGGTCATAATACCAAAAGAAAAATTAATTAATAACATTGCCGTTAGAGGTGCCAATGCTAATGATAATGCAGCAGTAAACATCCATTGTCCCCAGTTAACTAATTCACGATAACTGGTACTATCAAGCATATTATCTTTGATAGGTAAAGTGTCAAAACTGGCAACAATAAATTGTAAAAAAGCTAAAGGGCCATCTAACGCCCAAAATAATAGTGTTGCTAATATTAAGAAAAATTGTCCTACTGCTGGTACATTCATACCACTGGAAGGATCAACCAAAGAGGCAAACCCTAAACCAGTTTGCGTCGCGATAATTTGTCCGGCCAAGGTAAAGGTATTCACCACTAATAGCGTCACAAAGCCAAGCATAATACCAATAATAATTTGTTCGCCAATTAATAATGCCGTTGATAATGATACTAAACTATCGACATGACTCTTTGGAATAGCAGGCATAACAGCAATGGTTATAATAACAGCAAAAGCTAATTTTATTTTTGTAGGAATAGTTTTTGAACCCAATCCCACCATACTCATAATTAAAGCGGATATACGCGTAAAAGGTAAAATAAAATCAGCAATATATTGATTAATAATTAAGTCGGTGAATTCCATACTTAACCCATTTCAATAGTAGCAATACGCTTAAACAGCACCACAATTAACCTATAACGCTTGGAATACTGTCAATTAAACGGATAGTATAATCAGTCAGTTGTTGTACCAACCAATGACCACCATAAATTAATGATAATAAAGTGACAATTAAGCGAGGTAAAAAGCTTAACGTTTGTTCATTAATTGATGTTGCCGCTTGGAAAACCGCAACCATTAAACCAACTAATAAACTCGGTACAATAACGGCACTTACCAACATGATCACCAAAAATAGTGCATCACGTAAAATATCAACGAAAACCTCAGGACTCATATCAGCCTCCCATACCATAGCTGGTAGCAATTGTACCTATGACTAAATTCCAGCCATCAACCAAGACAAATAGCATTAATTTAAAGGGTAATGACACTATCATCGGTGATAACATCATCATACCCATCGCCATTAATATACTGGCAACCACTAAATCAATGATCAAAAAAGGAATAAATAACATAAAACCAATTTGAAAAGCTGTTTTTAATTCACTAATAATAAACGAAGGAATGATCACCGTCATTGGCAAGTCAGTCGGTTTATTTACAGAGTTAATGCCTGCCATTGTCGCTAAAGTCGTTAAATCTTTAGGTCTAGTGTAATGCAACATAAAAGCACGTAACGGTATTTTAGCCTCGTTAAGCGCTTGTACTGACGTTAACTGTTCATCCATATACGGTTGAATTGCACGCTCATGAATTTCGTTATATACAGGTGTCATGACAAACAAGGTCATAAATAAGGTTAAGCCTATAATAACTTGATTTGAAGGAGTTTGTTGTAAACCAAAAGCTTGTCGTAAAATAGCTAAAATAACCACAATGCGTGTGAAGGAGGTCATCATTATAATTGCGGCAGGAATAAAGCCTAACGCCGTCATAAAAATAAGGATTTGTAGAGTAACTGAATATTCTTGTGTGCCGTCTGGGTTCGTCGTTAATTTTAATACCGACATTCCTAAATCTTGAGCGGCAAAACTAGTAAAACTGAAGGCACAGATAAGTAGGCCAGCAAACAGCAATAATGCAAGCTTTAAATAGTGTCGTTTTGCCTCTGTTTTTTTAGTAATGGCGTGTTCAGTCATAAGTTTTCATCATACTTTTTCATGTTTTTTTAATAACGAAAATACCGAGCGTTCTAACCTTGAAGAAGACGCTGACAATGTCGTTTTAGATGCTTTAATCGGTTCTTCTAATGATTCTAATAAAGTAATTTGTTGTGCTGTAACACCAAGTAAAAGTTGCTTTTTTCCCACTTGTACGACAATAATTTTCTCTTTGCTGCCTAGCGCTAAGCTACTGACCACTTTTAAGTCAGCGTTACCTGTTTGTACTAAATTAAAACGCTTTAATAAAAAGGCACTCACCACAATAACAAAAAGTACCATAAGTAAAGAAAGCAGCATACTCACAGCATTCATATTGGTTGATACATGACTTCCCACTAAAGACGTTTTATCTGTCACCGCGGCTGTCGTACTATTAACCGACTCTTTTGCCCAAGTACTAATCACATTAAAGTATAGAAATACGGCCCAGAAAACACGCATAATTTTATTAACCTTATTTGAGTTTTTTAATACGCTCAATTTGACTAATAACATCCGTTAATCGAATACCAAATTTATCATTCACTACGACAACTTCACCATGCGCAATTAAAGTCCCATTGACTAAGACGTCAAGTGCTTCACCTGCAACGCGATCAAGTTCAACTACTGAGCCTTGATTTAACTGTAATAAATTACGAATGCTAATATTACTGCGCCCGACTTCCATTGAAATAGTAACAGGAATATCTAAAATAGTATCAAGTTTGCGCTTTTCTTCGCTAGATATTGGCGCATCTTCATGTAATTCTTCTAACTCTACCGCTTCAGCTGCTTCCTTGGCATCAGCTTGTTCATCCATGGCTTCAGCCCACATATCTAGGCCGTCATCTTTTTCATTTTCATCAGTCATTAGTTATGCCTCAATGTGGTAACTTAATTTATATAAACTTATTTTAATAATCAAAATCATCTTCAAGTAATTGCAATTCAGCGTCATTGTCTAAACGTTTACCACCTTTGGTTAAGATGGTTAATTCATTTTTAACCGATTCTGGTCGTCTAATTTTAGAGGCTATTTTCAGAGCGACATTATCACGACTACGACCTAATTTAGCCCTAAAGGTTGGTAAATCTTCAACTAATACGGTTAATGTTTCAGGCATTTCAATAGGAATAATATCACCAGCTTTTAAATCCATAATTTGTTGCAAGGGTAAATCAACCTCTAAAAATTTAGTTGATAATTCTACAGGTACGTCCATAATTTCATCGCGCAGGGCTTTTGACCACCGCATATCGGTATCTTCTTTATCACTTTGCACACCCGCATCTAACAGTTCTCGAATAGGCTCAAGCATTGAATAAGGTAACGCGATATGAAAATCGCCACCACCACCATCAAGTTCAATATGAAAAGAACTGATCACTACAACTTCTGTTGGGCTAACGATATTAGCCATTGATGGGTTAACTTCTGAATCTAAATATTCAAACGATACATCCATAACGGGCGACCATGCTTCTTTATAATCTTCAAAGACTATTTTAAGTAACATTTGAATAATTCGGCGTTCAGTCGGGGTAAATTCACGACCTTCAATTTTGGCATGATAACGACCATCACCACCAAAAAAGTTATCAACTAAAATAAAGACTAAACGCGCTTCCATGGTGATTAAAGCCGTACCTTTTAATGGACGAAAGCGCACCATATTTAAACTGGTTGGCACAAATAAAGTATGCACATATTCACCAAACTTTATCATTTGAATGCCGTTAATTGATACTTCAGCAGTACGGCGCATCATATTAAATAAACTAATGCGCAAATGGCGGGCAAAACGTTCATTAACCATTTCCAGCGTTGGCATACGACCACGAACAATACGATCTTGAGACGAAAAGTCATAATCACTAGTACCTTCAGCATTAGCAACTTCTTCTTCAACTTCTTCTTCTTCAACATCATCGACACCATGAAGTAGCGCATCAATTTCGTCTTGTGATAATAAATCACTCACTGGACATTCTCTTTATTTATTAATGAATTATATAATAACAACAATGAATCCTACTGCATAACAAAACCAGTAAATAACACTTGTTCTACAACCTTTTCACCGGCAACATCTTTCATTTCTTGTTGCACAGCAGCAAGCGCTTTTTGTTTTAACGAGGCTTTACCCACACTTGTTGCTAAATCATCGGCATTAGCCTGTGAAAACACACTCAATAGTGTACTTTCAATTAAAGGGATATTCTTTTTAGCGGCTTCTTCTTGATCGCTGTTACGGACGAGTAATTGCACCCGTATTTCAACAAAACGATCACGTACAGAGCCAGGAATATTAAAACGAAATGGCCTTGGCATAGGTACATATAATGCACTTCCCACATCAACACTGGCACCTTGTTCTGTTTCAGCGCTAGCACTACCACCTTCTTCAGTGGTACTCGATTCGGTTGGTGTTGGTGCGTCACTTCCTCCCATAAAGAAAAAAGCAGCTGCTCCACCAGCGACTAAAACAACAACCGCGACAATTATAATAAGCATTTTTTTGCTTTTTTTCGGTTCTTCTAACTCTAGCTCTTTATCTTTTGCTTTATCATCAGCCATACCAAAACCTTAAAATTTATATATTTAATCTCTAGTTAAACTATATCCTCGAAAAGCAATTTAGCCAACATCTTTACTCACTTTTGCAAAGTTACGTCTATATTTTAGACAGCTATGTATATATTTTATGCGCTTATATCTCGAACCTAGCTTTTATGAATATTTTGTAGATAAATTTTTAGGCGTAGTAATCAACACCAGAAGCGGTATTTTTAGCATAATTAGCCGTTAAAACCTGCACTGGTTCATCTATTTCTTCATTGATAAAATGGCTACCTTGCTGAGTAAATTGTCCTTGTCCATTTTCATTCTCAGCTTGAGCATTATGATGACCCACATTAGTATCACCAACATTAACGCCTTGCTCTGCTAACATATCTCTGAGCTTAGGCATATTTTGATCTAAAACTTCTTTGGCTTGTTGATGTTGCACAATAAAATGTACGCTTGCTTGTTCGTTTTGTAAGTTTAATCTAACCTGCATAGAACCTAGCTCTGGAGGGTCTAAGCGAATATCTACTTGCCTAATTTTTTGCTGTACCATCACCATCACTTTATCTTGTAATGCGCTAGTAAAATCTTTGCGATAAAGAGCAATGGTTTCCATTTGGCTCGTTACCCCTGCTTTTTGAGTTTGTGCATTTATATCAAGTATTTTATTAGTGCTCGCATGAAGTGCTTGAATATTTTGTAATTCTTCTTTGCTATAAGCAGTACCTGAGACGCTTTCGCCCAGTAAAGTATTTACTTTTGTAGTCGCTAAATTTTCTTGCAATGCACCGTCAAGCAAGCTGGCATTGACCTTTTTTGTATCACTTGTTTTCACCGAATCTAGCATAACTGATAGTTCTGCGGATAAGTCTTGTTCTCCAGCACCATCCGTTGCTTCATCATTGAAACTGACAGAACCATTAAGTTCTATTGAGGTTTTATTATTTGATTGAGCCAAATTAACTTGCCCGACTAACCCTGTGGGTATAGTTTGTGCTTTATTAACCAATTTATTATCATCTGTCGTTGATAAGGTTTTTAATAAGTTTTTAGCTATCTGAAGGGCATCATCATTTAATGCCTTATCTTTAAGGGCATCAAAATCTAACGCTTTAGTTAAAGCATTGGTTAACTTATCATCTATTCCCTTACCTTCACGATCACTTTTGCTATCAAGATATTTTTTAAGTAAATTGGCGACATCTTCTGGGCTCAGTGACTTATCTTTGAGCGGCATACCTTGTAAAAATTTAGCTATGTCAGCATCCTTAGTTTCATCATCAGTTAACAATGATGTGTTTTCATCAATTAATTGCGGTTGTTCATTAAGTAAATCATTACTTTCTATAGGTTTTTGTACTGCTTTAGCGGTTAAATTATCGAGTTGAGTCGCCGTGTTTTTTGATGATTTGAGCTGCTGTAATAAATCTACATTGACATCATCGCTATTTTTTACCTGATCGCCCGAGACTGTTGCCTCTTTATTAGTGGTTTGTTGTAATACTATAGCTAAGTCACCACTATTTTTATTTTGCTTGATTAACTCACTATTATCTGTCACTTCATCATCAGTTAGCGTTTCGCTGTTAGTCTCATCAGTGGGTTTTGCAGAGGTTGTCACTAATGTTTTTTCTGCATTTTGTAATAAGGCAATTAATTGCTCAGATTCAGTTAACTCATCCTCTTGAGCACTAATATCTTTTAAGGGGTTATCAATGGGGGCAATAGTATCTTTTTTTACGACATCAGTAGTTTGATCGTCGTCTTGTGGTTGTGTTTGCTTTTCAACATTCTGTTTATCAATATTCTTTTTATCAATAGCCACCTTAGTATCATTGTTTGATAGCTTAGTGACAGCCGTTTTTTGTGCTGACGGTTGGTTTTTAGCAACACGCTCTTTTTTAGCTTGGTTATTGGTGCTTCTATTTTCTAAAGCCTGATCATTTCTAGCTTGATTTTCAGCGGTACGTTTTTCTCTCAGGCGTTGCTCAGCAATTCGGTTATCTGCATTTCTATTTTTTGCCGCGTTGCTTTGCGCACTACGATCATCTTGGCGAGCTGCTTTTCGTTGCTCATTAATCGCAGCTGAACGCCCACGGTTGCCACTAATGTTTTTGTTATTGCCGCTATTGCCGCTAAATATTTGCTTATTTAATTCTTGCGAAAAATTACGACTGTTATCTTTGTTATTATAGGTTGATGTAAAGCTAACACCTTTAAAATCAGAGGTTTTGCCTAAATCAATAGGTAATATGCTTACTTTTTCCATAATAATTTCTCTTACTGTGATAGACAAAAACAATCATTAAATAAACAGCTTTATTACTGCTATTTAGCCTTTTAACAAATACAAGCAAAAAGTAGTCCATAAAAATAACAATAGTAGGTAATACTAGGAATGACGACGAACAAATTGTTGTGTGGCTATTTCATCAAACATTTTTTGTTCTTTTTTAGCCGCAATTAATGCCAATTTCGCTTGTTGTTTACTCAATAATAATTCAACCGCTTGTACTTTTTGGTGTTGTGCTAACCACTGCTGCTTACATTGCAACGCTAATGCTTTGGCTTGTTTTATGGCTATTTCAATTTGTGCTGAAGCATTATCAAGTTTATTAATAAAAGCATGATAATGACCATAAGTGGCACTATCTATTCCTTCTAACGAACGTTGTTGTACTCTTTTCATATACTCTAAGCGAAAGTCACCAACGCTAGATAAACGCAATAAATTATCTTGATACGCTTGTTCTGCTTTTTGTAACTCTTGAGCTTTTTGTTGTTCTTTTTCTTTTTCAAAGCGCAGTAGTAATTCAAGTTGATTTTTTGCCATTATACTTCTTCTAATTAAATTGATTAATTTGCATTAGCTTGCGCTTGTCCAGCGGCAATAATTTCTTGTAATTGCGCTAAACTTTGATCATAAGGGATCACTTCGGTCATACTTTGCTGTAAGAAAAAGTTAATCACAGGCATTAAGTTAATGGCTTGATCAATACGCGGATCATTACCTTTGGTATAGGCTCCAATCGCAATCAAATCTTTATTTTGTTGATATAAAGCATACATTTGCCGCAATTGACGTACTAGTTGCTGATGCTCTGTACTGGTCACCATAGGCATGACTCGGCTAATAGATCCTTCAATATCTACCGCTGGATAATGACCGCTATCAGCTAACTCTCGAGACAAAACAATATGACCATCTAAAATGGCACGCGCAGCATCAGCAATAGGATCTTGTAAATCATCACCTTCGGTAAGTACGGTATAAAAAGCAGTAATAGACCCTTGTCCATCACCACCATTACCTGCTCGTTCTACCAGTTGCGGCAATTTTGAAAATACTGACGGTGGATACCCTTTGGTGGCCGGAGGTTCACCAACCGCGAGTGCAATTTCACGCTGTGCTTGTGCATACCTTGTAATTGAGTCAAGCAATAACAAAACATTAAGCCCTTGATCGCGAAAATACTCACTAATTTGTACTGCGGTTTCACAACCTTTTAAGCGCATTAAGGGTGAATTATCGGCAGGCGCCGCAACCACAACAGCGCGTTCACGTCCTTTTTCGCCTAAAATCTCTTCAATAAACTCTTTAACTTCTCGTCCACGTTCACCCACTAAGCCAACCACCACTACATCAGCATTTGTGCCTCGAGTCATCATGCCTAACAAAACACTTTTACCTACCCCTGAACCAGCAAATAAGCCCATACGTTGTCCTTGACCAATCGTTAAAAAACTATTTATAGCGCGTACACCAACATCTAAAGGTTCTGTTATCGCACGACGTAATAAGGGGTTTTTTGGACTCGCGTCATAATGATAATCATCACTATTTTTTATCGGGCCTTTATCATCTAGAGGCTTACCTACCCCGTCAATAACTCGCCCTAATAGATCCATAGAGAGTGGAATGGAGTATTTCTTACCAATAGGAACAACTCGAGCACCTGGCATAACACCGCGTAAACTTTGCTCTGGCATTAAAAAAGTCTTTTCTTGTGCAAAACCAACAACTTCGGCAATTAAATCACCCTGCGCGGTTTCAACTAAACATTGACTGCCCACGTGTGCTCTAACACCAACAGCTTCAAGCGTTAATCCGACAACACGCACTAAACGTCCTGCCACAACAATAGGTTGCGGATGAATAAATTTTTGACTGTTTTTTAATCTTTCGTAAAGCGCATTACTGTCATTCATTATTTTAATACAAGAGCCTTACATGAAACATTCACACAAATACTTTTACACTGTGTCAATTTTTATGAGGTTTTTATTGATGCAAAGCATCTTGCAAGAAAGGTTCCAATACCTCAGCTAAACGAGATTTTATTCGCATATCAATATTAGAAGTACTATTTTCAACCTGACAACCACCAATTTCAAGTTGTGGTGCGGGTAGTAAGCGCCAACCACTATTTTTTATATGTTCGATACCAAAGGCGCTTTCAACTCGCTTAATGTCATCAGGATGAAGATATATTTGTGTTTGTGCATCTTGAGCGGGTAGTGCTTTGATAGCTTCACTAATTGCCGACATAATAATATCGGCATTGGTTTTAGCTTCATGGCGAACAATAGCAGCTGTTAGTTGTTCAACTAACACAAAAAGTTGCTGTTCAACATTTTTATCAACTACCGCTAATGGTTGATGTAGTTGTTCAATTAAGGTTTGCCATTGTGCACTTAGCTCGTTAATTTGTTCTTCGCCTGCCGCTAATCCTTGTGCTAAGCCTTCTTCATGACCTGTTTTTAATCCTTCTTCATGCCCTGCGACTTTGCCTTCGTCATAACCTTGACTAAAACCTTCCTCTTTTCCTTGGTTAAAGCCTTCATCAAAAGCGGCTTGACGAATTTCTTCAATTTCATCTGCAGTTAACGGTTTTGGTTCTTCAATTTCTTCTTCGGGAGGTTCGTATTTCCACGTTTTTTTTAGCCCCAGCGCATTAGTCGCTTCATCATCTATTTGCTTTCTTTCATCTTTAACAGGAGGTAACGGCCAAGATTTTAAGTCGTCTACTTCATCAGGATGAATAAATTCGTGAGGCTGTTTATTTTTTATGATCATAACAATTTAACCCCTGATTGAAGCATTAGCAATAAAGTATTCTTTATAAGAATTCATCACCACCACCGCCACCGCCAAGCATAATTTCACCCGCGTCTGATAAACGACGAGCCACAGAAAGAATTTCTTTTTGTGCCGCTTCAACTTCACTAATACGAACAGGCCCCATGGCTTCAAGATCATCTTGTAGCATTTCTGCAGCACGTTTTGACATATTATTAAGAATTTTCTCTTTCAATGCTTCATCAGCCCCTTTAAGAGCTTTCATTAAGGCATCTTGTTGTACATCACGTAATATTGCTTGAATACCGCGATCATCAACATCGACTAGATTTTCAAAGACAAACATTAGATCTTGAATTTGTTGACTCATATCTTCATCATGTTCTCGAATGGCATCCATTAATGTACCTTCAACATTACTTTCAAGGTAGTTCATAATATCTGCTGCGGCTTTTAAACCACCCATTTTAGCGGCTTGAGCACCTGCTTGGCCGGCAAATTGTTTTTCCATAATTTCATTCAATTCTTGTAATGCCGCAGGTTGTACTTCCTCTAAGTTAGCAATACGCATCATTAAATCTAAGCGTGTTTTTTCAGTAAATTGCCCTAAAATCTCCGCCGACTGCTCTGGCTCTAAATAGGAGAGTACAATAGTTTGAATTTGAGGATGCTCATTACGAATAATATTCGCCACTTGTTTGGAGTCCATCCATTTTAATGAATCTAAGCCTTTGGCACCGCTGCCCATCACAATTTGATCTATTAAATTACTGGCTTTATCTTCACCTAAAGCGGCGGTTAATGCTTTGCGCACAAAGTCTTCACTTTGAAAACCAATAGTACTAAAATTTTGAATTTCATTAATAAAGAGTTTATGTACGGCGGTAATTTTTTCTTGAGTAAAATCTTCCATTGCCGCCATAATGGTACCCACCTGTTGTACCTGTTTCGGTTCTAGGTGTTTTAAAATCTGCGCAGCATCTTCTTCTGATAAACTCAGCAATAATATTGCGGCTTTTTCAGTACCGTCTAATTTTTCAACATCAAAACCGCTGGTTGCGGGTAAATCTTGGTTTTCATCACTCATCTTCAGTTAACCAACTTTTAACGACTTGTGCAGATAATTCAGGTTCATTCGCAACTAAGGCTCTCACAGCTTTTAATACGTCTTCATCACGATGTAAGTCTGGTAATTGTAAACTACCATCGGCAGCAAAACCAACACTTGCGGGATCAAATTCTGTCGTCAACATATCCATGGTTTCATCACCTAAATCAATGTGCGAATCTAATGACTTGTCACCATAATCTACAGGGGCACTTTCTGGATGCATTAAACGTTTTAACATTGGACGAACAACGAATAAAATTAGTACGATAATAACAATGGCACCCATCACTAATTTGAGTACTTTTAAGAACCAAGGCTGCTCGTATATAGGCTTTTCTTTTTCTGCTTCTATATGAACGCGAGAAAAAGGTAAGGTGACTACTTCTAAAACATCACCACGTTGTAAATCAAAGCCAACACTGCCTTGTAATAAACGACGAATGTTTGCTATTTCTTCAACACTACGCGGTGCTTGTGTCACTTTACCATCGGCTGACGTTTTTGATAAATAATCTAATGCCACCGAAATACTTAAGCGACGCACTACGCCTGTTTGTTGCTTAGTATGACTAATAGACTCATCTAAGTCATAATTTTTAGTAAATTCTTTATGCTGACTATTTGGCATCGATCTTTTCGAATTTGCTCCAGTAACCTCTTCGGGAATATCTGAATTTAAAGGCGGTTGATTACTTAATGCGCCAGGAATCCCACCTAACAAGCCGCCAACATTAGTGTCTTCAACACTCATTTCACTTCGTAAAGCAGGTAAATCAGGATTATAAGTGCGTTGTGTTTTTTCAACATGAGAAAAATCCATAGAAATATCAACTTGCGCAGTATAATTACCTAAACCAACCACGGGGATTAAAATAGAGTCAATTTTATCTAGATATTGTTTTTCCCGTTTTTTCTCAACATCAAGCTCTTTACGTGAACGTGATGAAATTGAGTCTTGTGAACCGGAATTTAATAAACGGCCATTTTGGTCTGTAACTGTAACCCGATTAGGATTTAACCCCTGCACTGCTGAGGCCACTATATCAACCACAGCATCAACTTCTTCTTCGGCAAGCGCATGGCCTTTATTTAATGACAATACTACCGTTGCTGAGGGATTTTTACTTTGTCTTGAAAAAACATTACTGCGAGGAATAGCCAATAAAACTCGGGCGCGTGATACTGATTTTAATTCTTCTATGGTGTGTGCTATTTGTTGCTCTCGATTATATTTTAAGCGTTCTGTTTCTAGACGTTGGCTAACACCAAAGCCCATATCTTTCATTAACATATCGCCATCATCTTTACTTTCTTCACCTAAACCTTCACGGGCTAATATCATTTTGATGTCTTGATATTTATCTACAGGTACCGAAATGGTATTATTTTGTTGACGATATTCCACTTGATTAGCATCAAGCACGTCCATGGTTTGAATAAGCTGTTGTGTGGGCAGTTTAGCTAATATACGGTATTCAGGCTGATTGGCCCATAAAATAACAAAAATAGCAATGGCTAAACAAATGGCTAATGCCATAATTAAAGTGATTTGGCGCATCATATCGCCATTACCTAAGCTTGCTGCTAAACCTGACTTTTGATCTTCAACATTATTAGCAGCATTGTCAGTTGCTAATAGCTCTCCGCCTTCGGCAACAGCCATTTTCGTAGAATTTATATCAGACACTTAGGCTCTCCACTTTTTTGATTATTAAAGCCATACGATTAAACGTAATATTATTCACTAAAATAGCCATTAAACAGGCATACTCATAATTTCTTTGTAGGCTTCAACAAATTTATTACGTACTTGTACTGTGGCATCAAAAGCTAAGCCAGCCTTTGAACCTGCAATCATGGTTTCAGCCAAGCTAACACTGCGATCGCCTAATTCAAAAGCTGTTTTTTTCGCACCAGCATCTTGCTGTAATTCATTAACCGTATTAATGGCATTTTTTAATAAATTACCAAAATCTTGTCCTGACTGATTAACATTAGGTATAACATTAACTTTAGAGCTGCCAGCCTCTAACGACATACTTTGCATTTGTGCTAATAAAGAATTACCTTGAATATTCATTGCTAACCTACCTGTGTCAAAAAAGCGTTACTTTATTTACTATAAATACAGCGCTGCAAACATAATGCCAATATCAAAAAAGCCAAGTCAGATAATACTGGCTTGGCTTTAGCAACGAAATTTTATAAACAAAATTATGCTGGAATTTGAATACCACAATCTCGCATACGGGCAATTTTATAACGTAAAGTTCGAGGGCTAATACCTAAACGCTCAGCAACTGCTTTACGACTCCCTTGGCAAGCCGTTAAGGTATCTAAAATAATTTGATGTTCTTGTAACTTTAATTCGTTACCTAAACGATCTTCTTGTACTGTTTCGACTGTGGATTCTGTGTCTGCTTCACTAATTATCGTTGTGTCAAATTGTTCTATTAATAAATCTTCCGCATCAATTTTGTCCCCATTTTGTAAAATTAAGGCTCGTTGCACAACATTATCAAGTTCTCGGACATTGCCTGGCCAGTCATACGCGATTAATTTACTCCGTGCAGCTGCGGTTAATTGGGGAATAGCCTCAGCATTTTTTTGACAATGACGTTCAATTAAATGCATGACTAAAGGTAATATATCGTCACGACGTTGTGCAAGGGGCAACCAAGTTAATGGAAAAACATTAAGACGATAGTATAAATCTTCTCTAAACTCCCCGTTTTTAACCGCAATTTTTAAATCACGGTTACTGGTGGCGATAACTCGTACATCTAATTTAATGGTTTTACGTCCCCCTAAACGCTCAACTTCTCGCTCTTGTAATACCCGTAAAATTTTAGCTTGCAGCCCTAAGTCCATTTCAGTAATTTCATCAAGTAAAATGGTACCGCCTTGAGCTTGTTCAAATTTCCCTGGACAAGCTTGAATCGCTCCTGTAAAAGCACCTTTTTCATAACCAAACAAGGTTGCTTCTAACATATTTTCAGGAATAGCCGCACAGTTAATGGCAATAAAAGATTTATCTGCACGAGGAGAATTTTTATGAACATATTGCGCCAACACTTCTTTACCCGAACCACTTGGCCCTAATACCATTACCGAAGCATCAGTAGTGGCGACTTTTTCTGCTAATTTTAATAAGGCCAAACTTTTTTTATCTGCAACCACTGGCGTGTGATTATCAGAAATAGTTAATGGTACATATTGACTCACCATATTGAGCAAAACTTCAGGTGCAAAAGGTTTAGCCATATAATTGCAAGCGCCGTCTTGCATTGCTTGTACCGCATCATCAATGCTACCAAATGCGGTCATGATTAGTACAGGCATATTAGGGTAACTATTTTTAATGCTCTTTAACAAGTCTAAACCAGACATACCGCCCATTTGTACATCACTTACCACCAAGTCTATTTTCTGATTTTTTAACAATAACAAAGCCGCTTCACCCGAATCTGCGGACAAACATTGATAACCAGCCAACAATAGTGTATCGACTAAAGCTTCGCGTAATGGTGCATCATCTTCAACCACAAGTAATTTACTGGTATTCATAATATTTATTCCTAACCTTGCTGCTTATTTACTGAATTGGCTGTTTCATTATCAGCAGAAAAAACGGGTAATTTAATACAAAAGTGAGCACTTTCACCAGGTTTACTCTGTAAACTAACGTCACCTTGATGAGCATGAGCTACCGACTTCACAACCGCTAACCCTAAACCTGTACCTTGTGCTCTATTAGTAAAAAACGGCTCAAAAATTTTATCGTGGAGTTCTTTACTAATACCTGCGCCATTATCTTTAACATCAATTAAAACAAATTCTTTTTGACACGCGACAGCAATATCAATCTCTGCTTTTTCAGGTATTAACTGTAAACTGTTATTAACTAAATTTTGAATTGCTCCCATTAAAGCTCTTTTATTACCTAAAATTTGGCAATCATCGGGGCAGTAATTAACACTTATTTTTGCACCAACGGCACTTATTTGAGCATCTAAACTTTGTATTGAATCAGCAATTAGTTTATTAGCAGACAAAACTTCCAAAACTTGTTGTTTACCACTTTTTGCATACAACAACATATCATTGACTTGTTGTTCTAAATCTTGAAGACGACTCATTAACTTATCTTGAAAATTTACTCGGTCACGCAAAGTTAATTTGTTATTTGACAGGTTCGCACCATATAAAATAGCAGCAGATAAAGGTGTTCTAATTTGATGAGCTAATGTTGATACCATACGACCTAAAGAAGATAACCGTTGCATTTGACTAATTTTATCTTGCAATAAACGCGTTTCGGTTAAATCAGTTATAACAATTAATTGCCCAGGCTGATCGCCTAAAGTACGTATTTCTAATTTCACACGGCGACCATCGTTTAAAGAGACTTCGTGCCAATCATCTTTACGTGGTTTAAATGAACGTTGGATAACATTTACCCAAGGCTGCCCTAAAATAGGTTCATCGAGTAATAACCGTGCTACAGGGTTAATTTTTATCACAATACCATTACCATCAAGCATAACTAAACCTGTAGGCATGGCGTCAATTAACAAATTAGCTTGGCTACTTTGTTGGCGTAATAAAGCTAATTCACCAGGAAATGCTTCTTGTGCAAGCCCCTGAGTATGTGTTTGTGTTTTATCGGTGAAATTAACCGTAAAGGTTGATTTTTCAACCCCTCGTTGTTGGTTTAACGTTTGTTCGTTAATAGCAAGATCTTGAATGTTTTTTTCAGTAGGATCTGAAATGTCAATTGAACGTAATGCTACAGCCATAATATACTCACCCGATAAAAAAACTAACCCAAATGTTAGTTATGGTTTATCTTGAATAAGCATTTACTATGCCAATGAATTTCATCTTATTTATCAAGTAAATACAAAGAAAAACAATAGGGTCAATTATTTGTCTTGAGCCTATTTTCTATTTTTATTTAGTTATTTATTTTTGAGTTTTTTTATATGCAAATTCAAATATTAAAAAGATGATTTTTAGGATCATAAACGAAAGAGCAGATCCTGACCAGCGTCAGGATGACGTGACTTTAGCTTTAGTGTAATGGTGAATAAAATTTATTACATCAATAATTCAAATTAAATTATAACGCTAATCAAACTGGCTTTTGTAAATCGTATTTACGCATTTTTTCAACTAAGGTGGTGCGGCGCATACCTAAAGTTTCAGCTGCACGAGCAACCACCCAGTCGTGCTTAATGAGTGCCAGTTCAATTAATGATACTTCAAGTTCAGCTAAGTATTCTTTTAAATTAATGCCCTCTTCAGGCAAAGCATTTACAGCCTTTTGCTCTGGGGTATTTGCAGCATCATTACCTTCACTATTTGCTTCAGCAGTACTATTATTTAAACTTTCTTCATCGTTATATTCATCATAATTAAAGTCGGCAAATAATTCGTTAAGAGCCTCTCGCTCTTGAATTTCTTCAGGGTATTGTGGTTGATAAGTTTCGGCATCAATATGTTGGTATTTTAGCGGTAATTCAGCAACATCAACCACTTGATCACCATACATAATAAGCATACGTTCAATTAAGTTAGAGAGTTCACGTACATTACCAGCCCAAGCGTGTTCCATAAGTGATTCGAGTGCCCTTTCAGTAAAACGCACCGTTTTTTCTTGCTCTTGTTCAAAGCGATTCACTAATTCTTGCAATAACAAAGGCACATCTTCTTTACGCTCGCGTAATGCTGGGGTTTCTATGGGAAAAACATTCAGGCGATAATACAAATCTTCACGAAAATCACCCGATTTTATCATCTCTTCTAAATGCTGATGTGTTGCCGCGATAATACGAACATTGGCTTTAATACTTTTACTACTACCAACACGTTCAAAAGTACGTTCTTGTAAAACGCGTAATAATTTAACTTGCATCGGTTGCGGCATATCACCTATTTCATCAAGAAATAACGTTCCCCCTTCCGCTAACTCAAAACGACCTTTACGTGTAGAAAAAGCACCTGTAAAAGCCCCTTTTTCATGGCCAAATAATTCACTTTCTAATAATTCTGCGGGAATAGCGCCACAATTAATAGGGACAAAAGGCCCTTTTGCACGTTCAGATAAATTATGAATATTACGAGCTACCACTTCTTTACCTGTGCCAGACTCGCCTAAGACTAAGACACTGGCATCAGTTGCTGCAACTTGCTCAATTAAAAAGCGCACTTGTAGCATAGCTTCACTCGTTCCAATTAATGAACGAAATAACGCATTAGTGCCTTTATTTTTGCATTGTTTAGCAGGTAATTTATTTTGATATTGATGACTATGATGAATTAGTTCGGTAAGTTGTGCGTAATTTAGCGGCACTGATAATTCACCAATAATATTAACTAATGCTTGTGCTGGCAGGCTGTCAACTACATCATGTAAAATAAAAGGACAATGGGGAGTTTTACGAATTAAGTTAACAATATTGTCGGTTAACTCACCTACAATAATGATAGTAAGTAAATTACTAATATTAGCTAATTTAGTGCTTATTTCATCTTCAGCACAGCTTTGAAAGTGTTCACCAACAAAAGCTAATACTGTCTCTATTTGTTGACGACGAGCATTATTATTATCGATAACTAAAATTGTTTTTTGACCTTGCATCACTATTATTGTACTTATTTTTTGATAGGCTTAACTGCAATTTTAGTCAGCTGATAAAATTAAGCAACAAAAATTTGACACTAACAGTCATATTATTGACTAAAATCTGATCTTAATAAATACTTGTCTTTGAATAGCGAGTCTCTAATAAAAGTAATTTTTAATTTTTGTGGTATTAAATATTGCAGTTATTAATTTTTTGCCGATAGTAATGAAAATTAGATAGGTTACCTTGTTTTTTTGGTCTGTTATTTGCTAGATAAATACAAGTAAGAAAATATTCGTAAAAATATCAACAACAGTAAATTTTGAGTAGTAATATTATGGTTAGCACCTCAATTAAAAAATATAAAAATGTCAATGCCGAAAGTGTTGTAGATGCCTCACCGCATCAACTCATTAGTTTAATACTACGTCATATTCTCACTAATCTCGCTATAGCCTCAGGTGCAATAGGTCGAAAAGAAATAGAGAATAAAGGTAAAGCTATCTCTAAGACTATTGCTTTAGTCGATGAATTACAAGATAGTTTAGATATGGAAAAAGGCGGCGAAGTATCACAAAATCTATTTAATTTGTATGACTATGTTATTCGCACGCTTATTCAAGCAAACCTTGAAAGTGATGTTAATAAATTAGAAGAAGTGCGTGATTTAATTACCACTATAAAAGAAGGTTGGGACGCGATCCCATTAGATAAACGTGTAAAACCCGCTTAAAATAAAAAATTAACAATACAGGATCATATTATGACCGAACCAAACCAAATTTCTGAGCAGCAAATATCTGAACTAGAAGATCAAATTTTAGATGTAGATACGGTTATACAGGATCCTGAATTATTAGATCCCGCTATCGAGTTTATTACCTTAATAGATCAAAAAATTCAAGATATGCTACCAAAAATTAATGCTGAAACGCCAGACAGAAATATAAAGCGTCTACAAGTTTGTGCTTATACCTTAAGTAAACTAGCCGAAAAAGCAGAATCTCAACTTACTGATGTAAAAGAAGAAATTTTAAAATTAAAAAAAACTAAAAATGTTACAGATGCTTACCAAAGCAATCAAAAATAAGCGTTAAAAAACAATTTACAAATAAAAAAACAAAAGCCGATAACCCTATGTTTTATCGGCTTTTTTACTTAATTGGCAATGAATTACCAATAAATTTTATTGCATGACCAATCGCGCATTTAAGGGTTGTACTGGTCTATTATTTGGTCCATGTAGTGCCGCTTTAAAACGCTTTAATTGAGCGTTTGATACATCAACAGTATCTTTCATAACTAACCAGCGTACACCTTCTGAACAAGGTGGTGTTGTTAATGAACCATTAAAACGGTAATGATCGCGGTTTTTAGGTAAAAGTTCAGCAACATTAATTTTACTCGTAATATCGTACTTTTCACCCGCATGATTAGGCATTTTTTGCCAAGCTTTAGCTAATAACTCATTACTTTTACCTTGCTTAAACATTACTGCGACAACCGCAAGATTTCCATTTTTATCTGCATGCACTAAATGAGCTTCAAGCGGATAGCTTTGTCCATTAATATGATTTTCGCTCGGCGCATGAAAATGAAATTGTAATAAGTTAAAACGTTTTCCATCAATAGTTATTGAACTACCTTTTTTATAATTAACTTGTACGGTATGACCATTATTAATCACTTGCTCACCGCCTTGTTTATAATTAAAGGTAAGTGGTGATAAATCTGCTTCAATAATTCCTGTTAAATTAATGGGTGATTGATTTTTACCATCACACATTAAATTATCACCACTAAGCTGCGCCCAGTGCTCAGGGCCTTGATTACCAGAATAGCCCCAATGTGCTTTTTCGTTTGCTGAAACATTAGCGCTAGCAAAAGCCAATGATAATAATGTACAAGACAATAACGGTTTTATTTTCATAATGATCCTCTTAGATATTTTTAGAAATAAAGGTTAACAGTATTATTACAATAAAAATGTTGTAAAATGTAACTTTAGGCTAACAACTTAACTTTAGCGATTAAACCTGCCAATCACGTGGATCTAATTGGTAATATTCTTTTAATAATTCAAATAATTGCGGGTGTGTTTTCTGTAAAGCCCTTGGACGCTCAAAAAACAACTCAGTAATAACCGCAAAAAATTCTGCTGGATTAGTTGCTGCATAACTGTCAATGATAGAAGAATGCCCCGTTGCTAATGTTTGTTGTAAGGCATTAAACTCTTCACTAAAAACTTGTGACCAAATTCGATAACTATCTTTAGTGTAAAGCAAGGGAGCACCATTAGCTTGACCACTTTCTTGATCTAGTTGGTGAGCAAATTCGTGCAAAACAACATTATTACCATCATGAAAATTACTCATGCCAGATTCCACACTGTCCCACGCTAAAATAACTTTACCATTTTGCCATGACTCACCAAGTAAATGTCGTTTTTGCTGAGAAACTAAACCATATTCATTTTTTTGTGCTTGTTTAGCAATAAATACAGAGGGATAAACATAAATCCATTTTAAGCCAGCATAACCACTATTGGGACGATTTAAAATAAGCAGACACGCTTCTGCTGCGATCACCACACGAATTTCATCAGTAATAATTAAACCATTACAACCGATAAATGTTTTAGTATATAAAAAGCGTAAAATTTGCCGATGAAGTTGCTGTTTAAGCACTTCAGGTAAGTATTGATAAACAGGCAAGCGTTTTTCAAGAAGTGCTATATAGTGACTCGGAAATTCACCATTAACAGCATTATTATACTGTTGCTTTTTATAAAACATCACACCGATCACAACAGCCGCAGCTACTGTAACAAGTGCGATAAACATGAATGGCGATAACATAACTAACCTTATAAAGCGGCTTTAAAGTCAGTAATTTCAGTTTTGAGCTCGGCATTTTTAATGTCAGCCATAAGGTCATTGGCTTTATTAATAAATTCGAGTGTTTTATCGTTTTCTTCAAATTCATGATAACGCTGCGCCATAGCTAAAAATATAGACGCTTTAGCATCAACTAAATTTAATCTTTCGGCACAATTTAGCGCTAATTGATAAATATCTAATGCCTGATCCCCATCGTGAGTAAAGTCGGCTAATGCTTCCCATTGTAAAGGGTGATCCTTGGGCGTGCCTTGATTTGTTTGACATAATTTTTGTAACGACTGATGTGCTAGCTCGCCTGCTTTTTCATCCTCAGCAGCTGAGGCCTGTGCCATTGCTTGGCAAATTGTTAAGATTTCATCGTATAAAGGTGCTTTCATTTTTGTCTCTTTAAAGTTTTAATAAAATTATTGTTGGTCAAGCTATTTGTTTTGTAAAATAAAATCTAAACCAGAGGTAATTGCCGCAACTTGTGCAACAATACAGTTTTCATTATCAGCTTGTGGGCTATCGGGATACACTTCTGTGGTGGTCACGTATTTAGCATTACTTAACCCTGCACATAATCCCAGTTCTTTAGTGGCGTAATTAATCACGCCAAATTGTTCAAGATCTACACCAATAAGCTTGCCATTATCATCACTTGGCGCAATATGGGTTACTTGAGCAACCGCCTTTATCATCGCGGTTTGAAAATAAGCTTCAGGTCTAAGGGTATCGCCAACTAAATAAAAACCATCAGGAATATTCCAATTATCGTGAGTCACGGCATCTCTTGCCGCTAATGCAGGTCTAAACTCAGTGTTATCGGTATCTGTGGTTTCATGTAAGTCAAAATGGGCTAATAAATTAACATTAAGCGACTCAACATAAGCCATTAGTTCTGCAGATTCTTCTGCTGGGCTGTTTTTGTAAAAAGAACGATTTGGGTCAATCGCTTTCGGATCCCAACGGTTAATCGTTTCATAGCCCCAAGGACTAACACACGGCGCAACAATAATATTAAAATATTCACTATAGTGCTCAGCTTTACTTGCTAAAAAGCGTAATGCCCCTTGCACGCCACTAGTTTCATAGCCATGCACGCCGCCTGTAATCAATATGGTTGGCTTGTCATTAACAAAGTTAACCGATTTGACGACAAATAACGGATATTTATCGGCATTAATGCTTAAAGCACCATATTGTTCAATCGTAAATTTTGGTTTAAGTGCCTCTATTTTAGCTAACACTTCATCGGCATAACTACGCTTTATGGTTTGTAATGCTAACCATTGTGATTTTTCACTATCGCCCCACTTTTGTCCTTGGGTGCCAATCGCATATAGGGATGATTGCGTCATAACAGTAGCCTTAATTTAGTAATTTTTTAAATTGAATAATATTGATAATTATATCAAGCCAACAAGTAGAACAATAGCTTAGTCAATTAATCTTTAGCGAGGAAAATAAATGTCTGTATCTTCTACTGACCATAACGGATATTTTTCCATGGTTTTAGTAAACATAACGCTATGTAAAAAATGATTTAACCATTGTTTTAATTTGGGATAAGGCGATTGCAAATACCATTGTCGCTCAACGCGAGCAAATTGCCGAATATAAGGAAAAATTGCCAAGTCAGCTAAACTAGCATGATCAGACATAAAAAAATTATGCTGATTTAGTACTTGTTCTAATTTTTGTAAGTGTTGCTCACAAGCTTGCCGATGCTCAACAAGTGTATCTTCATGATAACGTTTCGCGCACTTGTATTGCTCTAAACTCGGCTTAAATTGTTGATCAAAGCACTCAATTAAACTGAGCATAGCTGGTAATGCGCTATGGTCATGCTTATGCAATAAATTATCAGGATCATTTTCATTTAACGCCCAAAGCATTATCTGTAAACTTTCATCTATTACTGTCGAAGAAGGTAGTACTAACACTGGTACACTCCCTTTGGCAGAAGCGTTAATAAATGCTGTTGGCTTGTCGGTTAACACGATATTACGCAATATCACTTGTTGTTTAGCAGACAATAATGCCATTCTTGCTCGTATGGCAAAAGGACAGTTTTTTAACGAATAAAGCACCGAGCTATTGGTTGTTAAATACTGGCTTTTACTCATGGTTGGCTTTTAACAAATTCTAGTAAGCGGTTATTCGTGGGCATAGTATGATCTTTTACTAATGTTAAACCTGCTGATTGAGCCAAGGCTAATATTGCTTCAAAATCACGAATACCACTGTCTGCATTGTTATTTTTTAACCACACATCAAAAGCAGCATTACTGTCGCTGGTAAATTTCCCGTTATAATTAAAGGGTCCATAAATACACAAACGACCATGGTTTGCTAAACCTTGCTTTACGCCAGCAAAAAACTTTTCGACTAAAAGCCAACTGATAATGTGTAAAGTATTCGCGCTATAAATGCCATCAACTGTCGATATAGGCCAAGGCTGTTGTAAATCAAGAGTAAGTGGACGTTTTAAATTTATACTAGGTTGTGCATCAATCCACTGATTTATACCTTGATGATTACTAATTACATCACTCGTTTGCCAACTAAGGTGCGCTAAATTAGCAGCAAAATAAACGGCATGTTGACCACTGCCAGAGCCAATTTCTAATACCTGCTGAGTATTTGCAAAAGCCGTTTTTAATATTGGCAATATTGCATTTTTATTATTTTCACACGCTTGGGAATAAGGTTTTTCGTTCATGGCACTGACCTTTATGACAATAGTTAAATTTTTTATCACTCATTTGATACAGATTAACACTATGCTAGTAAAAATAGCCCATACTTGCATTATTATATTGCTAAAAAGCCACTTAAACATTAACCAACTCAAATTAAAAAAGGAAATATAATATAACAATGACTGAGAATAAAGCGATAGGCCTTGCACCACTAATAACCCCTTTTGCCCTTGCTCTTTATGGTTTTTTAACTGACATGAGTGGCTTTAATTTTGATGACGGAATAATCAGTTTTATTACTTTGTTTATAGGATTCTCTTTAAGTAGTATTCCTGTGGCCTACATCTATATGTTTTTTATCGGTGGCCGTTTGTATGGCATTTTCAAACGAAAGCGCTGGCTTAATTTTTACACCATAGTATTAGGATCAATTTTTATTGCAGATATACCTATGCTGTTGATTTTTCCTTTTGCCACAGGCGATAGTTTTTATTCAACTGTACAATTATTTTCATTTGTTGGTTTTATGGTAGGGTTAAACTATTGGTTTTTATCTAACCTTGATCGTCTGCGAAATAATTTTAGGATGACAAGTTAAACTAAGCACCTGAGTTATCTGCATAACTATATTGTTTTATGACAAACCTCAAGAGGATGAACTAAGGATTTGGTGATTTTACCTTGTTGATGTTTCACCACAAGTTGAGGTCTATTAGCTGATAAATCGGCAATAAATCCTGTAGATTTTTGTTGTTTTATTTTTTTCTTATTTTGATCTGTATTATCCTCAACAGCTAAATTGCTGGTAAAGCTTTTCTCACGACTTGCAGCAGCGATACAAATCCGATATTTTTCAGCACATGATAATAGACTATTTTCAACTTTATAAGGTGCTTGAATATCAAAAGGCACCAACAACAAATGAATGTTATTTAGCGCTGCTAACGTCACTATTTCAGCAATACTGGCATCATCAGCAGTTAACATGGCAACGTTAATAGTGCCTTGCTCTAAGGGTAATTCAATAATATTAAGCTCATCACCTAAGGCTGTCCACGGGTATCGTTGGCAAAAATGTAATTGCTGTTGCGTCGCAACTAAACCATGTTCGCTAATTATCACTGCTTGATGGCTCCCATTAACAACAAGGCTTGTGCACACATACTGAAAAGGCCTAAGTTCTGCGCTGATTTGGCTAACTAACTGCTGGCATAATTCAACTATTTGTGTGAGTTGCTGGGCATTATTAGTAATATTCTTATCACTAATAAAGAATAATTCAGGTAATTGAATAATGTCGCTAAGGTTATTTATGATGTAATGACATACATCGTCAATCGCTTCTTCATTGCTTTTGTAGGTGGCAAATATCGCCATATTAGCAGTAACTGGCACCTTATTATGTGCTTCGCTCTGTGGTGAATTTTGCAAATTAGAAGATAATTGAGAAACGACTATGCGCATAATTTTTCCATGTCATTTATTATTTTTTGCTTAGTTGATTTTTTGAAACTCAATGTGCTTAACCACAGCATTTTTTATATTTTTTACCACTACCGCAAGAACAAGGCTCATTACGATTAGGCGTTTTTTCAAATCGAGTCGCCGGCTTATTTAATATTACGCTGAGTTCATTGATATTTTCATCAGCTGTATTATCAATAGTAACATGGGCAAACAGACCATTATCAGCAACTAATGTTTCAACTTCTAATTTTCTTTCATCGCTATTCACAAACAATGTTAATGGATTTTTTTCACTGCCAAGTTTAACAGTGCGCTTTGTGTTATAACCCGTTTTCACATGGTTTACTCGGGTATGTATACGACCTTTGTAATACAAATCGTGCATGATATTCTCCGCTAATTAAAATCTTGTTTTATGACTAAATTGATTACCAAGTTGACTACTAACTTGGTTACGCGCGGCAGTATAACCTAAAGGGGGAAATAGTCGACTGTGAATAAAATATATTGGCTATCATCAGGCTATATTTTCTTTTGACTAAAAAGGTAATAGTAAATACCACTACCTTTTATTTTTGATAATACTCTTCTGAAAGAGCAAATATTAAGAGTTATTTTCGCAGCGCAATCGTTGCCATCTCTTTGATACTTGCAAAAGATGCAGCCCCTGCAATAAATAAATTATTATGGCAAAACATAGCATCTTCAACGCCTGTTACGTCTTGAAGTGCTTGATCAGATAAACCAGCCCATTCCTTAGGTAGCGGTTTTCTATCTTCAAATGAACCGAGTTTAGCTGGCACGGTATGAATTATCCATTTACCCGACTCAGAAGGATAAATAACAAACAATGCTTGTTTAGATAAAGTATGGACTACTTCTTTCCATGGGGTATATTTTTCTAATACTATTACTCGAGGATCAGCTGAATTTTCAACCGCTTTAGCAACAGTTTCTTGCGCATTAATATCACTTTTAGCCGATGCGATAAATCGACTTAAAATACGTATGGCAAAATCAACGGCTTCATCAAAACAGCGATCAAAATCACTGTTTTCTTGCCAAGTAGGATTAAACATTCCAATAGTTTGGCTAAGGCTAATACCGTTATGAACTCCCTCAACATACCCGCAATCAAGCGCGTCAATTTTTGATACAAGTTCCGTATCAACAAGATTTGCTACATCTTGATCATCTTGACATATTGCTACACCATATTTTTGCCAAATCAAACCAAATGAAGAATAAGGAATACCATTTTCACGCTCACCTGCACCACCACGTTGATGATGATCAAAACGCCCCGCATCGGCATCATATTCACCACCGACATCAATAACGATATCAGCCTTATGGATCAGCTCTAAGTCGCGGGTACGGATAAGCTTAAAGGATGGAAAAATAGTTTTAAGCGCAGCAACGCTAAAAACATCATCCGCATGAAAACTACCATTGTGAGTTACTATTATTTTATTATTCATTTATTTTCTTCATTTAGCTACTATTTTTTTAACTATGCTATTTTAGCAAGAAATAAGGCCATATTGTTTATTAACAAGTACTCATCAGCAAATGTATTTTAAAAGTGTGTAGAGTATAGGAAGGATTCTATACGATAACAGCTAACTTAAATAAGTTAACTGCCTTTTTAAATTTTCAAAAAACTAATGTGTTTCAGGTACCATAATTATGGTCATTGTTACCACTTTCTTAGATTTTAAATATTTGTATTTACACTCTTAGGATTACATCCTCGAATGCTACCCAATATTTTTAGACCAATTTTATTAATTAAGTGACCTATTTTATACGCAGAAAAAATTGTCAACCACAAGGTGTTTTTTAATAACTAGTTGTTCTAATTATAAAATAAATAACGCGGTAGTTGGTGATTTTAACAAGTAGAAATGATCACTTAGTTTATGATATTAATGGTCTTACTCCTCTCTCTACTTAGTAGTTACAAAAAAACAACTTTTTATTGGAGCTTAAATTACCACATTAAATCATCAGGAATTTGATAATCTGCATACGGATCATCTTCATCAAGCTGTTCGTTTTCAACTTTATCGTTTTGCACTAAAATAACGCTGCCATCAAGTTCAGCTAATTTAGCGGCTGTTTCTGCGGTGACAACATAACTCATATCGTCCCAGCCACATAAAGCTAAACGACCATTAACTAAAGCTTTATGAGTCACTTCATCAACACATAATTTTTTAATTAATTTATTAAAAGTATAGTTGTACTCGGCTTCACCATTAATCCCTTTTAATTGATGATGTTCAAGTATTTGTTTAATACGCAAGTGCTGTTCTTTCGCGGCTAATTGCTGCTTTTTCTCTGCATTTAATGCCGCATCGTTTGCTGCTTTTTCCGCCTGCTTTTTCGCTAAATCTTGTTTCACTTGTTCTTGCAACGTCGCATCATGTTGAACACCGCTGCGTTTTTGCTTGTTTTTTTTACGCTTATCAGCATTTGCTTGCCGTGTTTTTTGTTTGGTGGTTAAACCTGCTTTTAATAACTGCTCTTGAAGTGATGCCATTATTTATATATTTATTAGAAAATTATGAATACATTTTATCTGCTCTTCATAAAAAAAACAGTGCTTATTCTAATATTATAATTATTTTTCTGAACATTTTCCTAATCATAGTATTTTCAGGTAAAGTATTATTGATACCAACAAAAGAAATTATGATGAAAAAAATTCGTACTTTATTTATTAGCTTTTTTTTATTACTTATTTTAATCCTAGCAACCGCTACTACATGGGTTTACAGCCAAATAAACAGCTCATTGCCTAAACTTAACGGAAAAGAAACCTTGTGGGGATTAACCGATACCACAGTGATTGAACGTGATAAACAAGGCATTGTGACCATAAAAGGTAAAACTCGTACTGATGTAGCGCTAGCTACAGGTTTTGTGCACGCCCAAGAGCGTTTTTTTCAAATGGATTTATTGCGTCGCAACTCTGCGGGCGAATTATCAAGTTTATTCGGTAAACTAGCCCTTAATTACGATAGAAAAATTCGTCATCATCGCTTTCGTGATAGAGCAAGAGCCATTGTAAAACAATTGCCAGCCACACAAAAAGCACTATTAAAAGCCTATACTCAAGGCGTTAATCAAGGTTTAAAAACGTTAGATGCTGCCCCTTTTGAATACTTATTATTACGCCAAGATCCTGTTGAGTGGCAAGAAGAAGACACTATTTTAGCCGTATTTAGTATGTATATTGATTTGCAATACTATGATGGTAAGCGTGAGCGTACTTTAGCCATTCTAAATAAAATGCTGAGTAAAAAAGCCTTTGCTTTTTTAAACCCTAAAGGCAGTATTTGGGATGCGGCTATTGATGGTAGCCAATATTCACCTTCAGCTATGCCTAGCAATCATTGGTTAAAAGATTTTGCCAAAAAAGAAGTTGGCAAACAAGCATCGCGGTCAAATCAACAAAACCAGCAACACCAGCAACAAAAGCAATTAACAGCTAAAACCGATTACCAAGGTGACTATATACCAGGCTCTAATAACTGGGCGGTATCAGGTAAACTAACCTCAACAGGCAGTGCTATGGTTGCCAATGATATGCACTTGAATATTAGGGTGCCAAATACTTGGTTTAGAGCCTCTTTTGAATACCCAAGCAGCACAGGTAAAACTATAAAAATAACGGGCGCAACTTTACCGGGCACACCTAATATCGTTGTGGGCAGTAATGGTCATATTGCTTGGGGATTTACCAACAGTTATGGTGATTGGAGTGATATAATCACTTTAGAGTTAAGTAAAAATAAACAACAATATTTAACACCAACGGGTTATAAAAATTTTGCTTATTCACGACAAGTTATTGCGGTAAAAGATCAACCATCAGTAGAAATAGAAATAAAAGAAACCATTTGGGGGCCTGTCATAGGCAAAAACCAAGCTGGGCAGCCACTCGCTTATCGTTGGGTTGCCCATGACTTGCAGGCAGTTAATTTAGCGCACACGCAATTAGAACAAGCACAAAACATTGATGATGCTTTTGCTATTGCAGCGGTTTCAGGCATTCCAGCACAAAATATGATGGTTGCTGACAGCCAAGGTAATATTGGCTGGACAATTATGGGACCGATACCGCGCAAAAAAGGTCAGGTTGGCGAATTACCAACGAGTTGGGCTAGTGGTGAAAATGGCTGGCAAGGTTATTTAACTGCCAGCGAATATCCTCGTATGAAAAATCCTATTAATAATCGATTATGGACAGCAAACACCCGTGTTGTTGGTGGCACTATGTTAGCTAAGCTTGGTAATGGTGGCTATGCGCTTGGTGCACGTGCTAGCCAAATTCGAGATGATTTATTGGCCAAGCAAAGTTTTAATGAACAAGATTTACTCAATATAGCTTTAGATGATCGCGCTGTATTTTTAACGCGTTGGAAAACGTTTATAAGTGAGCAAGTCTTAACCTTAGCAAATATTGCTCAACATCCTAACTTTATTCAAGTGCAACAAATTATAGAAAACGAACAACAACATAATACTAAAAATCAACAAAGCTTTAGTGCCAGTATTGATTCAGTGGCTTACCGTTTAGTCCGTAATTTTAGAATTAATGTGCGCAATAGTGTTTTTAAGGCTTTAAATAAAAAACTATCTGCCTACAGTGCTAACTATAATTTTCGCAGCATTCATCACCAAATAGAAACGCCGTTATGGCAATTAATTACTAAACAACCTGATAATTTTTTATTGCTTGGTGAAAATAGCTGGCAAACATTATTTAATAACGCTTTAGCCAAAACCATTACAGACATGACAAAAAATCAACCCTTATCACAAGCTACTTGGGGGCAAACAAACACTACTGCAATTGTTCATCCATTAAGTAAAGCGGTGCCTTTTATTGGTCAATGGTTAAATATGCCTGCAACTCCCTTACCCGGAGACAGTTATATGCCAAGGGTACAAGGCAAAGCCTTTGGTGCATCTGAGCGTATGGTGGTATCACCAGGGCACGAAGAAAACGGTATTTTTAATATGCCCACCTCACAATCAGGTCATCCGTGGAGTCCGTATTACGGTATGGGACATAGTGATTGGGAGCAAGGCAAACCAAGTCCATTTTTACCGGGTAAAACAAAATATACCTTAACATTACTGAGCTATTAATAGCCTACAGAGATAAAAATCAACGTCTAAATAGACACAAAATACAACAAAAAAGAGAAAAACATGACACTTTTAATTTGGACACTCATTATCGCCGCCCTACTACCTTATCTAGCAAAAGGCCCTGTTGCCTATGCCATGGCCAAACTTGGCGGTTATGACAATAATCACCCACGCTCGCAACAAGCTAAATTAACGGGGTTTGGCGCGCGAGCATTAGCGGCACATCAAAATGCTTTTGAATCATTAATTTTATTTACTGGGGCAATATTATTAGCCATTAGTACTCATCATACGGGTGAAACCATTCAATATTTGGCTGTCACTTACCTTATCGCTCGTATCGCTTATAACATTTTATACCTTGTTAATATGGGTACCGTGAGATCACTAACATGGTTTGTATCTATTGGTTGTTCATTCGCCATAATGGTTTTATCCTTGCCTTAAGGTATATAAAATAAAACTTTAGGCTTTGTGGTCTTTATTCTCCATAAATAGCATAAAGAAAAGATTGACGAATAGACGCAAAGACGGCTAAAGTAGAACGATGAACATTATTAAATTACTCATTCTCTTTCGCTTCTTCTTTATCTCGCCTTTTTGAGGTTTGGGATCGTTCGTTAGTGATTAAATAAAAGCAAAACGATTACCAAAACCTCCCTTAGGAGGTTTTTATATATATATACCTAATATAATTTTTCAATAACCCCGTAGTGAGTAATAACATGGCCAGTAACGAATTAGACTTAACTAAAATACGTGAACAAATTACCCAAACAGATCAACAGTTGCTTGAGCTATTTGCTAAACGCCGTGCACTTACCCTTAATGTGGCAAAAAGTAAAGCGCATCAAATTCGCCCAGTTCGCGACCAACAACGCGAACAAGAACTGCTTATTCGCTTAATAAAACAAGGTAAAGAATTGGGGTTAGACGCTCATTATGTTACCAGTGTATTTCAAACCATCATTGAAGACTCCGTATTAAATCAACAAGCTTACTTACAAACACTCACTAATCCTAATTTACAAATGCCCACCGTGAGTGTTGCCTTTTTAGGCGATAAAGGTTCATACAGTTATTTAGCAAGTCACCGTTATTTTTCGCGTAGGGCTGAAAAAATCATTGAATCGGGTTGTAGTAGTTTTGCTGAAATTATGCAGTTAGTAGAATCGGGTCATGTTGATTACGGTATGTTGCCTATTGAGAATACTAGTTCGGGTAGTATCAACGATGTTTACGATTTATTACAGCGCACTAATTTATCTATTGTGGGTGAAATAAACCAACCAATAGAGCATTGCTTATTAACGGCAGTAAATACTAATTTAGCAAAAATAAAAACAATTTATGCCCACGGCCAACCATTTGCCCAGTGCAGTAATTTTTTAGATAAGCAAGAAAACATTCGCATTGAATATTGTGATAGTACCGCCGATGCTATGGCACAAGTTTTGGAATTACAAGACGATAGCGTTGCAGTTATTGGTAGTGAAGAAGGCGGTCATTTATATAAATTACAAGCATTAGAAAAATCAATCGCAAATCAAGACGAAAATCACAGTCGCTTTATTTTAGTGGCGCGCAAAGCCATTAATGTTGCTGAACAAATCCCCGCTAAAACCACCATTATTTTAGCCACTGGACAAACCGCAGGTGCCTTAGTTGACTGTTTAGTTATACTAAAAAATAAAGGCATTAATATGTGTAAACTTGAATCTCGCCCCATTCAAGGCCGTCCGTGGGAAGAAATGTTTTATTTAGATGTTGAAGCTAATTTAAAAACA
>WGGB01000172.1 GCA_015491935.1 Alteromonadaceae bacterium | reverse complement strand
TTAACATAACCGTCGGTTGCAAAAATAAAATGCACATCTGAATTCATTGGCTCATTTGCACCACCAAACCAACTACGCGGAAAAGAATGTTCACGATTATAACAGCCGCCTTCTCCCTTATAAGTACCACATTGATCAGTCACTTTAGTGTAATTGTAACTATCAGTACCCGTTGGTTTTTCTGAATAGATGTCTAATATTGAACCATCATTTTCATAATAAGTATCTAATGAATAGTTTTGATAAAATGTCCATAAAGCACCATAACCTTGTGGCGTTTGATTATTAATTAAGTTATATAATGCCGTTTTAAGTGCATAACCTGTTTGCGTGGTAATCGTGTCGTAATAAGTACCTGCACCTGTGTTTCCACCCGTACCGCCACCTGTTCCGCCACCAGTGCCACCGCCTGTTGAACCTAATGTAAATGTTTTACTCTCGGTACTAGCAAAAGAAGCACCTGAAACTAATGAAGTGCCAGCTAATGATAAATCGTAAGAACCATTACCATAACTACAACAAATACCATCACCATAAGCGTCATCAATAGTAAAAGTATAATCACCATCAACTAAACAAAAGTCTTGAGTAAAAGTGGTTGAACTTGCCAAATTGCTGTCACTAGCAATAACTTGATTGGCCGCATCTTTTAATGCCCAGCTAGTTTCATAGCCGTATTGATCTGTTGTTAAAGTCAATGCCACATTATTAGCGCTACAAGACGTACCACCACCCGTACTAGTGGCGGCAGTTGGTTGAAAGTAATCAACATAAACGGTTTCTGAACCATCAAAGCCTGTTGTGTCATAAAAACGCAAGCCAACTGCGATATCTTTTGTCGCTGTTGCATTGTAAGTATATGAAATTTGTTGCCATTGATTAACTAAACTAGGATCAGAATAGTTGCGATAACCATCGACATAAAGACGTGCTTTTATACCTCCTTCAGTATGATTAACCCATACTGAAAAATCGTAACTTTGTCCGGCGACAACTGATACTAATTGTTGAAAATCAGTTGAACCTTGCGTCCCCGTATTCACGGTTATCGCTGCTGAATTAGCCCCTTCCTTGGTAACAGTAGTATTTTGTGTAACATTAATACCAGAATCAATCGTTGTCCAACTGGCTGGAGCGCCATTTGACCACGTTTCAAAACTGCCATTAGTTACCTCTGCATTGGCAAAAAAACAACCAAATGCTAACAATCCTACTGCGATTTTATAGTTTTTGTTTTTCAAAGGACTTTCCTTCTATTTAAAGAATTAAATATTGACCACATAGTCAATAGCGCAAATGTAACAAGTGAACAACAAACATTCAACAAGCGAACTAAAAATACTCATAAGTAAAGAGAATAGTAATTATCACTTATGTTAATTTGTCTTCACTAAAAAGTATCAAACAAAAACATGACCATTTGATTAATATTTTATGAATAAAAATAGACATTAAAAAATAGCAGAAAATAAATCTATAACTGACATGGCTATAATAATAAACTGTTATCAATAGCAGTGAACTGCGTTGCGGCTCGCACTAATGAATTTGCCGTTAGCATAGGCACACCATACACCTGCGCATTAACTTGATATTTTTCTCTCACCTTAGTCAGTAATAAATCAAAATCGCCATCACCTGACAACAAAATCACCGTATCAACCTCTTTTGCCGCTTCTAAAACATCAATGGTAATACCAACATCCCAATCACCTTTCGCCGAACCATCACTGCGTTGAATATAGGGTTTAAGCTTGATATCAAAGCCAATATGCTTAAGCGCATCTTGAAATTTAATTTGCTGATCATCACCTTTATCAATGGCATAAGCATTAGCGATAACAATTTCACCTTGTTCAGTGATCATTTGCCAAAACTTGCGATAATTAAACTGGCGTTTATACGCTTGGCGCGTGGTGTAATAAATATTTTGTACATCAACAAAAATAGCAATTTTAGGGGTGGTTTCTTTCGACAAAAGACACTCTTTAGTTAATTAATTGAGATGGGATATTACCCATAATAAAGACAGAAAAATTAACTGCAATAGTTAGTGCATTTATTCTGCTATAATAGCGGCGATCATTATTAAATTCATTTATAGGCTAAAAATATCGTGCAATCACCAGCGAACTCTTCACTTTTTTCTTCATTACCACTTAACAAAGCGCTAGTCGATAACTTAGCCACCATGGATTATAACGAAATGACGCCGATTCAGGCGCAAAGTTTACCCGCAATTTTGGCTAATAAAGACGTTATCGCCCAAGGAAAAACGGGATCAGGTAAAACCGCGGCTTTTGCGCTGGGCTTGCTAAATAAGCTCGACGTGAAAAAATTTCGCGTGCAATCCTTAGTATTGTGTCCAACCCGAGAATTAGCCGATCAAGTGGCGAAAGAAATTCGTAAAATTGCCCGTTCTATTCATAATATTAAAGTGTTAACGCTATGTGGCGGCACACCAATGGGACCGCAAATTGGCTCGCTTGAACATGGTGCGCACATTATTGTTGGTACACCTGGGCGTATTGAAGATCATTTAAAAAAAGGCCGTTTAAATTTAGATAATTTAACTACTTTAGTACTTGATGAGGCCGACAGAATGCTAGAAATGGGCTTTGTAGATGCCCTCGATTTAATTTTTTCATTATGTCCAAAGCAACGCCAAACATTATTATTTAGTGCTACTTTTCCAACAGAAATACAACCACTAACCGAACGATTCATGCAAGATCCCGTTACCGTAAAAGTAGCGTCAACCCATCAAGAAAGCACCATTAATCAACATTTTTATCAGGTTAATGACAACAGCGAAAGATTATTTGCCGTGCGTTTATTGCTGCAACAATTTCAGCGTGAGTCAACGGTGATTTTTTGTAATACCAAGCTCGAATGCCAAGAGGTAGCAGATCAACTCAATAACTTCGGCTTTAGCGCACTTGCCTTACATGGTGATTTAGAGCAAAAAGACAGAGACCAAACGTTAGTGCGCTTTGCCAATAAAAGCGCCGCTATTTTAGTAGCAACCGATGTTGCCGCACGCGGTTTAGATGTTGATGCCCTTGATGCAGTGATTAATTATCATATTGCTCATGATCCAGAAATACATGTTCACCGTATTGGTCGTACAGGTCGTGCGGGCGCAACAGGCGTGGCATTATCATTAATTAGCTCTAAAGAAGCGCACAAAGTCATACGTTTAGAAGAATATTTAGGCCAAGACATCAACGTAGAAGACTTACCCGATGAAATCGTTTTAAATCACGATATTGTTAAACCAAGTATGGTAACACTGCAAATTGACGGCGGTAAAAAACAAAAACTTCGCCCTGGTGATATTTTAGGTGCGCTTACCGCAGGTAAAAACATTAGCGGCGATCAAGTGGGTAAAATACAAATGTTTCCAATACGCGCTTATGTTGCCGTACATCATAAAGTAGCCAATATCGCCTTGAATAAAATCATGGATGGCAAAATGAAAGGTCGTAATTTTCGCGTAAGAAAATTATCTTAAATAATATTTTTATTTGTCGTCCTTTAACGATAAAACCTCCTGAGTTAGGTAAAACTACTCAAAAAAAATTTTCAATGAATTTTAACATCATACCTGGCTTAACTGGGATGTTCTAATTTTATAATGATCGTTTACATACCAAAATTTATTGGTTATTGCTGTAATCTGGAATATACTAAATAAAAGTAATATACTAAATAAAAGTGTAGTTTCACAAGAGTGAGAGTCATGTCTCACATGGTGGTCGCCAGACGACCGATTTTTTATGTATGTTTCTATCTCTCAAATGATGCCGTTTGAGTGAACATATTTCAGGAAGTTAGTATGAACAAAAAGTTAAAAATTTTTGCTGCTGGGGGTCTTGTTTTGGCCGTTGCCGCTAGTATGGTGTATTATTGGTGGTATTCGACCCTTCATCCTTCGACACAGGATGCCCTCTTAAAGGCGAATGTAGTCCATATAACTGCTCAAGTTACGGGCAAGGTCACATCAGTAGAAGTTGTTGAGAACCAGAAGGTCGCCAAAGGGGATCTGTTGTTTCAAATTGACCCTCGGGATTACAGCGATGCACTCAATCAGGCCAAAGCAGCACTGGAAGAAGCTAAAGCGCAACAATCAAGTATCGCGGCTCAGGTGAAAGCCGAGCAGGTAGCTATACATGGGGCGCAAACTTCACTTACGACAGCAAGCCGTGCTCTGGCTCGTGCAAAAAAACTCTATTCAGACGGAACGGTATCTCAGTCGGTGCTTGATCAGGCAACTTCAACCGCTGCTCTGGCTCAAAGCGCAGTTCAATCTGCACGGGCGCGTCTGTCTCAAGCCCAAACCGCGCAAATCACCAATCTGGCAACAATTGGAGCCGTTCAAGCAAAGCTGAATGAAGCTGAATTAAATCTTGAACGTACAAAAATTTACGCGCCCGCTGAAGGATGGGTAGCGCACGTGACGTTGGTTAAGGGCAGCACGGTTATGGCGTATGTACCGCAGTTCGCACTTATTGATTCATCGCAATGGTGGGTTACCGCGAATTTCAAAGAGGCCGACCTAGCACGGATCAAGCAAGGCCAACCGGCAACAGTTACCGTAGATATGCTGCCAGGAGTGACTCTGAAAGGCCATGTGCAATCATTGGGCTATGGTTCAGGCAGTACTTTTTCCCTTTTGCCACCTCAAAATGCTACTGGCAACTGGATCAAGGTAGTACAGCGCTTTCCTATCCGGATAGTACTTGATGAAATGCGCGATGACCTGCGCGTGGGCGCAAGCAGTAGTGTGCGTGTTAACACAACGGTTAATGGTAAGAGTAGCAAAAGATGACCGTTTTGGCAGATGCCACTGAAAAGCAAAACTTAGAGGCAAAGCCCAGCACGGATCAGCGAGTGCCTGTTCTGATTGTCGTTGCGGTTATGATGACCGCAGTTCTCGAGGTTTTAGATACCACGATTGTTAATGTGGCATTGCCTTACATGAAAGCAGCATTCGGTGCGACGACAGATCAAGCAACATGGATCCCAACGAGCTATATCATTGCAGCACTAGTAATGATGCCGCTGACTGGTTTCCTGTCACGCCGCTTCGGTCGAAAACGGCTAATTTTGACTGCAATCATCGGCTTTTCCGTATCATCAGCTCTGTGCGGCATATCATGGAGCTTGGGTTCCATGGTTTTCTTTCGAGTATCTCAAGGGGTTTTTGGCGCATTCTTGATCCCACTAGCGCAGTCGATATTGTTCGATAGTTTTCCTAAGGAAAAGCGCGGACAGGCAATGGCAATGTTCGGCTTGGGGGTTGTGGTGGCGCCAGTAGTTGGGCCGACCATTGGCGCGCTCATGACCGAGTATTATTCATGGCGCATGATATTTTTCATCAACCTGCCATTCGCTATCACCGCGCTGTTACTCATGACAGGTGAACTGCCATCTGACGAACCCAAGGATATCCGCATAGACTGGACGGGCTTGATCTTGATGGCGTTGGCTGCTGGAACGTTACAGTTTGTTCTTGATCAGGGTGAGACATTAAGTTGGTTATCTTCTCACGCGATACAGGTTGCCATTGCCGTTTGTGCATTAAGCTCTCTGTTTTTTATTGCAAGAGGCATTGGTTATCGTGCAAACATTATCGATTTCAGTCTTTTTTCTGACCGAAATTTCGCCTTTGGCTGCCTGGTTATTGCAGGGTTTTCTGCAGCAATGTTCGGTAGTGTCGCGATTCTCCCTCTTTTTGTGCAAGATTTGCTGGGATATCCGGTTATTGATGCCGGCCTGCTTTTCATCCCGCGTGGGCTGATGGCAGGTTTCATGATGGTTTTGGCCGGCCGTGTTCTTGTTCATCGTTTTGATGCGCGAATTCTGGTGGCTATAGGTTTGGTAATGACTGCCTCAGGAAATTTTATGACCGGCAGCCTGAACCTGAATGCCAGCTTTTGGCAACTGGCCTGGCCAGGTGTTGTACAGGCGGTGGGCATGGGACTGGTCTTCGTGCCAATGACCACGCTGGCCTTTGATCGGATCTCGCAAGATCGTCAAGATGAAGCTTCAGGTTTGTACAATGTATTTCGGCAACTTGGCTCTTCGGTCGGAATCGCGCTTATTGGCGTGTTTGTAGTACGCGGCGTCGCGCTAGATACAACCGTTTTGCGATCTCACATCACGCTTTATAATCCCGAAGTCTATACTTACTTGTCTCCTTTGGGAGTTTCGCCAGAAAGCCTGAAAGGCGCAGCTATTCTCGGTGTTGAAACCACTCGTCAGGCCACGATGTTGTCGTTTGCGCGAGTATTCGATATGCTTGGCTACCTTGCGCTGGCAATGATCCCACTATTGCTGCTAACCAAAAAGCCAATTCATGCTCAAACAGGGTCAGAGAATTCTTAGTTTAGCTGAGTTAAAGTTGAACAAACTAACACCACTTTAAGTGGCGCAAAAAAGTTGGCTAAAATGTAAGAGACGAACACAGCCAACTCTTTTGTGTTCGTTTAAAGTGCTTATAACTGTTGTTTAAGCCATTCGATTGCCTCAGCTTTATTCTCAAAATTTTTATCATTATGTAAATTTCTTGCAGGGGCTCTTTGTCTTAAAATATCTAAAGTAACTGACGAATTAATAACCACAGCTTTTGCGGTCATGTTTTGCTTATTTAACCAGCGGTTAAACTCATTGAGCTTATCAAAAGCTTCTGGAATTGCTCCTTCTAGTTCTGAGTAGTCTGCTAAAAATTTAAATTTTTTATGCTCTAGTGTGTGAATTGCGGACGCGATATCTCGAGTAGCGGTAATGACTCCTTCTAAGTTAAATCCACCAACAGCTTTCACATAAACGATATCATCATCAACTGAAACGAAACATTGACCATGTACAATATTCATTATATCCCTCCCAAGTCCAACGTCTCACTAAGAGACGCAAAAAAGTTGGCTAAAATGTGGGTAATATTAAAGCTCTCACACAACAATATTAAGAAGAGTCCTAACATGAAGAATACTACAGTTGGTATTGATTTAGCAAAAGATTGATAAAAATGATGTCTTAAGGCTTGTTCAAATATCATTATTGCCCGATGTTAATAGTCACGTACAGCCTATCAAAGAAATCAATTTTACAACGCTCTTTTAAGGGCTTTTTATTTTTTAAACCGAGGTTGAAAAAACCACTTAAAGGTTTGGCAGTTAAAGCAAAGCCGTTAACTGCTCCAGTGATGATAATTCTAGCGTTGGCAATACAGATATTTTATGGCCTACATCATACTTATTTAACCATGCCACTTGGCAACCAGACTGTAATGCGCCTAACACGTCTGATTTACCACAATCACCAATATGTAATAATTGCGCTGGCTGTATCATTAATTGCTGGCACGCGAGGTTAAACATAGCGCTGTCAGGTTTGCGATTAATATCGATACTTGGATAGTAAATGTGTTGAAATAGTTCAGTTAAACCGAGTTTCTCAAAATTGACATTACCATTGGTGATCGCGACTAACGGATATTTAGTGGCGAGTTTTTCTAATAATATTTTACTGGTTGCTGGTAAGGAAAAATCACTGCGATGATGTAAAAAATGCGCAAAAGCTATTTTTGCCAACGATTTACTTTGTTCAATGCTATAGCCTAAAGCATGAATCGCAAGGCTATAACTATGCAAGCGCAGCGCACTCACATCATGCACTAAATTTGGCTGTTCGCTTAACGCTTGTGCACGAAACTGTCGCCAATAGCGCCGACAAGCTTGTTCGCCCTGCTCAGCCGTTTGTGGGAAATGCTCACTAAAATAGCTCAGCATTTGTTTTTCAGCATTAACCATGATCGGACGATTACTATACAAGGTATCATCTAAATCAAAGCTTAATGCGCTAATTGGCGCTAAACGGCGGTAAAATTTCATGCTCAGCTCTAATATTTATACCGCTAACAAACGTGATAATAATTTTGCCACAAGCTGACGAAACTGCCCTAACAGTAAGGTATCCATACGAGGATCAAAATGCTCAGCATCTTGGCTACTAATGGCAATAAAACCTAATATTTTATCCGCGATGGTAAGTTTAATTAATACCGCAGAACCCGTACCGCTTGAAGAAAAAATTTCATTATTATGAAATAACAGTGCTAGTTCGCTTTTTTGCATACGGCCAAAATAAAAATCGTCATCGCCCAAGCGATTGGTTAACACTGTATGGCAATCTTCTTTAATCAAACAAGGATGATGGTTTTCTATTTCGTCAACTAACCATAATTTGCAATCGGCTAATGACAATAGCTGTGTGGTGGTTTGGTGCAAGCAGTCTAATAAATCATTAATGCTAGTGCAGTCAATCAGTTGCAAATATAAATCACTGTACACACTAAATAATTGCTCATTGCTATTAGCAACACTCAATAATTGCGTGATCTCTTCTTCTAATAAATGTACTTTATCACGCAAATTCTGTTGCTGGCGTTCCACTAATGAGACAACGCCTCGCTGATTATTATTTATTTTTAAACTACTTAATAATTCAGTGTTACGATTAAAAAAATCAGGGTTATCTTGTAGGTAAGCACTGACTAACTCATCAGTTAAAGGTAGTTCGTCGATGGTAATTATATTTTTATCTCTCAATGGTTATTCCACACTTTATTTAATTCTATTTTGTTTTTATAGCCTTGTTTTTACTCTTGCGAATTCAAGTATTAAAAACTTTGTCGTCAAGATACTGAAACAAATTCAACATGACACTGTAAGTACCCGTAAACGGTTTCAGTATTGACGTATTTTACGCATTAAACCTGAATTTGTCCGTCAAAAACATGCTCGGCAGGGCCTGTCATTTTCACTGGATGACCAACTCCCTTCCAATAGATGCGTAATTTACCACCTGGTAATTCAACAGTAACTTGTTTAGCTAATTTTTTTTGAATTTGGCCAACAACTACAGCAGCACAAGCTCCACTACCACAGGCTAATGTTTCTCCTGTACCGCGTTCATATACTCGTAAACGAATATATTCAGGGTTTACAATTTCCATAAAGCCAATGTTTGCCTGCTCAGGAAAGCGTTCGTGATGTGATAATTGTTCTCCCAACTCGGTAACATTCGCCTCAGCAACTGAGTCAACCGTCAGTACACTATGTGGGTTTCCTAATGAAACCACACCACAAAGTACCGTTTCATTCTCTGCTCTTAAAATATACGTACCTTCTACTTTTTGCGCAATAAAAGGTATTTGTGCTGGCTCGAGTTGCGGCACAGGCATATTCACGGTAACGCGGCCATCTCGCTCAATAAACAAGCTCATTTTGCCCGCGTTAGTTGAGACTTTTATTTTATTTTTACCTATCAGGTTTTTCATGCGTACAAATCGGGCAAAACAACGCGCGCCATTACCACATTGTGCCACTTCACTACCGTCAGCATTATAAATACGATAATGAAAATCCAAATCGGGATCGTAAGGCGGCTCAACCATTAGTAATTGGTCAAAACCAATACCAAAATGTCGATCGGCAAGTTGTATTATTTTTTCTTTCGACAAGTAAATATTTTGTGTGACATTATCTATCATCACAAAATCATTACCTAAGCCCTGCATTTTAGAAAAGTTGACTAACATTAATTTTTATATTCACTTATTATTTATATTGCTGCAAAAGGTTATCGATAAAAAACCAATAAATAAATCCTCTGATTTATTCTGCATTGTAATCGCTAATCACTGTTGTTGACAATTTTGTTGTCGTAAATTGCGCTTGTTTCGGTGAATCTTTTGGCGTTTGATATAACGGCCCTTTCAATCCACAGCCCGAAATAAGCAAAATTGAACATAGGCTAATGAGTAATATTCGTTTTTTTCGCACTTTTAATAACATATTAAGCTACTTATTGATTGAAATTAATTTTATTCACATCATAGTCGTTTTATAATCTCGGGTATATACTCAAGCCATCAGAATATACTTGTTAGTCTGGCTAATTTTGCTAAATACCACGAATAAAACAAAACAAATAGGATCAAAAATGAATGATAGCCAATACAATGTGATTGCTGACGATTTACTCTTAAGTATTGAAGATGCAATAGAAGCTATTAATGATGATGCCCCAGAAGAAATTGATTATGAAAGTGTCAGTGGTTTACTCACCCTTACTTTTGTTGATAAAACGAAAATCATTATTAATAAACAAGCACCTTTGCATGAAATTTGGGTAGCAACCAAATTTAACGGTCATCATTTTGTTTATAAAAACGAGCAATGGTTTGACAAACGCAGCGGCGACGAATTTTGGCAATTTTTATCTGCTGCCGTCAGCAAACAAGCAGGCTTTAATGTGACATTAAGCGCTAATTAATTATTCTCTCAAGAAAAGACTTATTATGACTACAACAGCTAACACCTCAACCAACAAGAGCAGCAAAAAAATTGTTCGTATCGCCACTCGCAAAAGTGCTTTAGCACTATGGCAAGCAGAATACGTAAAAGCACAACTTGAACATTTTCATGCCGATGTGCAGGTAGAATTAGTACCAATGACCACGAAAGGCGATATTATTTTAGACACGCCATTAGCCAAAGTGGGTGGTAAAGGCTTATTTGTAAAAGAGCTTGAAGTCGCGATGCTAGAAAATCGTGCCGACATTGCCGTGCATTCAATGAAAGATGTGCCGGTAGAATTTCCTCAGGGTTTAGGGTTAGAAGTGATTTGTCCACGCGAAGATCCACGCGATGCCTTTGTTTCAAATACCATTAACTGTTTTGCTGAGTTACCGCAAGGCGCTATTGTCGGTACCTCAAGCTTACGCCGCCAATGCCAAATAAAAGCACTACGTCCCGACTTAACCATTAAAGACTTAAGAGGTAATGTAAATACTCGTTTGAAAAAGCTTGATAACGGTGAATACGATGCCATTATTTTAGCTTCTGCGGGTTTATTGCGTTTAGAGATGCCTGAACGCATTAAAGAATATATTGCGCCAGAAACTATGCTACCTGCTAATGGCCAAGGCGCTGTAGGTATTGAATGTCGCAGTAATGATGACGCAATAAAGGCACTACTTGCACCACTTGAAGATAAAACCACTCGTTATGGCGTACTAGCTGAACGCGCAATGAATCGCGCATTACAAGGTGGTTGCCAAGTCCCTATTGGTAGTTATGCAGTAATCGACGGTAATAATTTACATTTACGTGGTTTAGTTGGCGCGATTGACGGCAGTAAAATTATTCAAGCAGAGCTTAATGGCCGCGTTGAACAAGGAGAACAACTGGGCGAACAATTAGCGCAAATGTTGTTAGCACAGGGCGCTGATAAAATTTTAGCGCAGGTTTATGCCGAACAATAATGTTATCAAGCCAGAGTTATTGCACATTGCCATAACTCGCCCTTTACCACAGGGACAACAACTACAACAAAAGCTAAATAATGCTGGCTTTAGTAGTATTTGTGAACCGCTATTTATTTTAGAAAATAATACCAACAGCGATGTTGTTAACCA